>DASZZT010000111.1:0-8292 GCA_035543275.1 Luteimonas sp.
CGGTCCGGAAGTGAAGCACAAAGCCTTAAAAGAGGCGGTTATGGAGCTCGTGATCAAGAAGGCGCTGCCCAAGCACCTGCTCGACTCAAAAACCAAGTACTTCGTAAATCCGACTGGTCGAGCAGCAGGCCAAGGTGCGCAAGAGCGGCAAGCTCAAGTGGCTGCGCCCGGATGCGAAATCGCAGGTGACTTTGCGCTACGACGATGCGCACAACGTGATCGGCCTCGACGCCGTGGTGCTGTCCACGCAGCACGACCCGGGCATCAAGCACAAGGACCTGGTCGAGGGCGTGTACGAGCACGTGCTGCGCCCGGTGCTGCCGAAGGCGATGCTGGACAAGCTGCCGAAGAACAAGATCCACATCAACCCGACCGGCATCTTCGTGATCGGTGGTCCGGTCGGCGACTGCGGCCTGACCGGCCGCAAGATCATCGTCGACACCTACGGCGGCATGGCGCGCCACGGTGGCGGCGCGTTCTCGGGCAAGGATCCGTCCAAGGTGGATCGTTCGGCCGCCTATGCCGCGCGTTACGTCGCCAAGAACCTCGTTGCCGCGGGCATCGCGGACCGCTGCGAGGTGCAGGTGTCGTACGCGATCGGCGTCGCCGAGCCGACCTCGATCTCGGTGACCACCTTCGGCACCGGCAAGATTTCCGATGACAAGATCGAGAAGCTGATCCGCAAGCATTTCGACCTGCGCCCGTACGGCATCGTCAAGGCGCTCGACCTGATCCATCCGATGTACCAGATGACCGCTGCGTACGGCCATTTCGGCCGCAAGCCGAAGGACATCTCGTACGTCGACAACACCGGCAAGAAGCACACCGCCACTGCGTTCTCGTGGGAGAAGACCGACAAGGCCGACGAACTGCGCAAGGATGCGGGGTTGAAGAAGTAACTCACCCGTCATCCGCGGCTCGTCATCCCTGCGAAAGCAGGTATCCAGCGACTTTGCTTCAGCCGAAACGGGCCGCCTGCGGCCCGTTTCCATTTTTATTTCGGCGCTGAGTCCCCTGTAGGAGCGGCTTCAGCCGCGACCGCCTGATTGTCGATGCAACGGCTCGCGGCTGAAGCCGTTCCTGCACACACCGATACGGATTACGCTCTTTGACGACCACTGCCACCCTCGCGCCCATGGATGCCACCGACCCCACACTGTCCGAACGCCTGCGCGCCGCATTGGAACTGCTGGAATCGGTCGCGGCTGATCCAACGTTGCTCGATGGGTTGAGCGTGGACGATCGCAAGCGCCTGCACCAGGCCGTGGCCCAGGTCTACCACCCCGAGCCGGGCGTGCGTCGGCAGAAATTGAAGACGCTCGAACGCGAACGCAATGCCGAAAACATCCGCCGCGCCGATGCCATGCTCGATCGGACCGGCATCCGCACGTTGCGCCGGCGCCCGGTGTTCACCACGCCGAACTACTTCGTGCCGCAGGCAGGCGAGCAACAAGAATTCGCGCCGCACGACGTATCGAGCGAATCGCCCGACCTTCGTGAATCGCATGAGCTGCTGCATTGCTATGTCTGCAAGCAGAAGTACACGCAGATCCATCATTTCTACGACCAGCTATGCCCGACTTGCGCGGAATTCAATTTCGCCAAGCGCACCGAACTTGCCGATCTCAGCGGTCGCGTCGCGTTGCTGACCGGCGGACGCGTCAAGATCGGCTACCAGGCCGGCCTCAAGCTGCTGCGCGCCGGCACGCAGCTGATCGTCACCACGCGCTTCCCACGCGACTCCGCCGCGCGTTACGCGCAGGAACCGGATTTCAGCGAGTGGGGCCATCGCCTCGAAGTGTTCGGACTCGACCTGCGCCACACGCCCAGCGTCGAAGCGTTCTGCCGCGAACTCGACGCCAAGCTGCCGCGCCTGGACTTCATCATCAACAACGCCTGCCAGACCGTGCGCCGCCCGCCGGAGTTCTACACGCACATGATGGCCGCCGAAACCGCGGCGCTGCACGACACGCCCGAAGCCGTACGCAAGCTGATCGGCAGCTACGAAGGCCTGCGCAGCCACGACATGCTCGCCGAAGCCACCGCGTCGGCGCTGCAGACGCAGGCCGCGATCGGCCGCGGCATCCCGGAAGCGGCCGGGCTGACCCGCTCGGCCGCACTGTCGCAGGTACCGCTGCTGGCGGAAGAGTTGCTGGGGCAGAAGCACCTGTTCCCCGAAGGCCGGCTCGACCAGGACCTGCAGCAGGTCGATCTGCGCGGCCGCAATTCGTGGCGTTTGCTGATGGCGGAAGTGCCGTCAGTGGAATTGCTCGAGGTACAGCTGGTCAACGCGATCGCGCCGTTCATCATCAATGCGCGCTTGAAACCACTAATGCTGCGCACCCCGAACCGCGACAAGCACATCGTCAACGTCTCCGCGGTCGAGGGCCAGTTCTACCGCAACTTCAAGACCACCCGCCACCCGCACACCAACATGGCCAAGGCCGCGCTCAACATGATGACCCGCACCGCCGCGGCCGATTACCACGGCGACGGCATCCACATGAACAGCGTCGACACCGGCTGGGTCACCGACGAGGATCCGACCGAGCTCGCCGCACGCAAGACGCTGGAGGAACGCTTCCACCCGCCGCTGGACATCGTCGACGGCGCCGCGCGCATCGTCGACCCGATCATCCACGGCATCAACACCGGCGAGCACGTGTGGGGGCAGTTCCTGAAGGACTACCGGCCGACGGATTGGTGAGACAACGCTCGCGCAGCCGTAGGATGGGTTGAGCGAAGCGATACCCATCAACCGCATCGACGACCTCCGCAACGCCGTGCGCTACGTGCGCACTCGCCACCCCTTCGTGATCGATGCCATGGTGGTGTTGCCCGAGCACATCCACGCCGTGTGGACATTGCCAACCGGTGATGCCGACCACTCGCTGCGTTGGCGCCTGCTCAAGAGCTGGTTCTCGCGGCGCATGAGCGTGTGCAGGCGTCGCCGCTGCCTTTGCCTCAGGGTTGCACTTGGCATAAAGTAAGGATTCATTACTTTCGCGATCCGGCCATGCTCGCCAAACTCACCTCCAAGAACCAGCTCACCTTGCCCAAGGCGGCGACCGAGGCCGTGGGCGCGACCGAATACTTCGATGTCGAGACCCGCAACGGCGTCATCATCCTGACCCCGGTGCGGATCCAGCGCGGCGATGCGGTGCGCGCCAAGCTGGCCGAACTGGCGCTGCACGAGTCCGACATCGGCGATGCCGTGGCATGGGCGCGCAAGCGCGTGGCCGAGCCGCGTGCCGGCTATGCCGCCAAGGCCGCGCCAACCAAGCGCACGCCGGCGAAGCCTGCGCGCAAACCCGGCAAGCGCAGCGGCAAGGCATGAGCCGCGCTTCGGGGCGCGCCGCTGCACCGCCGCAGGTGGTGCTGGATACCAATGCGGTGCTGTCGGCGCTGGTGTTCGGCGGCGGTACTGCGGCACGGTTGCGCCAAGCCTGGCAAGGCGGCCACTGCCTGCCGCTGGTCAGCACCGCGACGGCGCAGGAACTGATCCGCGTGCTGGCCTATCCGAAGTTCCGGCTCAGCGCCGACGAGCAGCACGAATTGCTGGCCGACTATTTGCCCTATGCGGCGAGCGTGCGCATTCCGCAGGCACCGCCGGCCGTGCCCGCCTGCCGCGACCCGTTCGACCTGCCATTCCTGCATCTCGCGGCGGCCGGCAAGGCCGATGTTCTGGTCAGCGGTGACCGCGATCTGCTGGCGCTGGCTGGGCAGACGCGATTCGCGATCCTCACGCCGGCGGCGTTTGTTGCGACGCTATAGACGGGATGAGAACCCTCGCTCCCTGCGCGTAACAATGGGAGCGTGAATCCGTAGCCTGGGTGGAGCGCAGCGATACCCGGGGCTGCCGCCCGATGTGGCAAATTCTCGGGTATCGGCTTCGCCTCCACCCAGGCTACGGTTCTGGGCAAGCCGAGAGAGCCTGGACTGATCTGAACGCATGATTGCGCTCATGGCTCGACAAGCTCACCACGAACGGAATCAAGACACGCTTGCCACGGACGGTATCAAGGCAGTTCATCACGAAAGGAATCAAGGCAAGCTCGGGCGGATCAACCCATCCTGATCCCCCCGGGCAGGAGCGAACGCCCATGACTTTCGGCCTTACCGTCTTCGCGCCGGACCGTTAAGCTCGGCGTTCGGCGTCGTCCGGGCGCCCGGGGAGAGTTCTCATGCTGCTGCGTCTCGTCCTGCTGGCCGGGTTGGCCGGCCTGTCCTTGCCCACGTTCGCGATCACCGCCGATGAGCTGGTCGCGAAGAACCTCGAAGCGCGCGGCGGCGCCGACAAGCTGCGCGCGATCACCTCGATGCACACGCTGGGCAAGATGCGGCTCGGCGGCGGACTGGAAGCCAAGACCGAGAGCTTCGCGGTCGCGCCGGACAGGATCCGCGAGGAATTCTCGCTGCAGGGGCTGACCGCGGTGAACGCGTGGGACGGTCAGCAGGCGTGGGCGATCGATCCGTTCCAGGGCCGTCGCGATCCGCAGAAGCTCAGCCCCGACGACGCCAAGGACCTGGTGCTGGCCGCCGACATCGCCGGCCCGCTGCTCGACTACCAGAAGAAAGGCAGCCGCATCGAGTACCTCGGCACCGAGGACATCGACGGCACCGACGCGCACAAGCTGCGGGTGACGTTCAAGAACGGCGACAGCCAGGTGCTATTCCTGGACCCGGACCAGTTCCTCGCGATCCGCGTGGTCGACCACCGCATGATCCGCGGCCAGGAACAGGTGCAGACCACCGACGTTGGCGAATACGAGAAGGTCGATGGCGTGTATTTCCCGTTCGAGCAGGGCAAGAACCACATCGAATCGGCCGAATTGAACCCGCCGATGGATGCGTCGAAGTTCGCCTTCCCCGTCGCCAAGCCCTGACCGGAGTCCGTCATGCACGCATCGATCAAGTTCGTTTCACGCAGACACGCTCCGCTCCATTCGCTGGCGCTCGCCGTCGGCCTCGCGCTGACCGGCGCCGCCGGCGCGCAAGGGGCAGCACAATTCGATCAGGGCGTGATCTCCGGCATGGGCATCCGCAACATCGGTTCGGCGGCGATGAGCGGGCGCATTTCCGCGCTCGCCGCGGCGCACGACAAGAACGGCGAGACCGTGCTGTACGTCGGCGCGGCCAGCGGCGGGGTGTGGAAGTCCACCGACGGCGGCACCACCTTCAAGCCGAAGTTCGACAAGCAACCGGTGCAGTCGATCGGCGCGATCGCGCTCGATCCGCGCGATCCGGACAACGTCTGGGTCGGCACCGGTGAGGCGTGGACGCGCAACTCGGTGTCGGTCGGCGATGGCGTCTACCATTCGACCGACGGCGGTGACAGCTGGCACAACGTCGGCCTGCCGCAGTCCGAGCGCATCGTCAAGCTCGCGGTCGATTCGCGCGACGGCAACAACGTGCTGGCCTGCGTCACCGGCAAGTTGTGGAGCGACTCGGCGGAACGCGGCGTCTATCGCACCGGCGACGGCGGCAAGTCGTGGGCGCAGGTGCTCAAGGGCGGCAACGCATCCACCGGTTGCGGCGGCATGAGCGTGGACAGCAAGAATCCAAACGTCGTGTTCGCCTCGCTATGGGATTTCCGCCGCAAGGGCTGGACGTTCCGCTCCGGCGGCGACAATGCCGACGTGGCTTCCGGCAGCGGCCTGTACCGCTCGGCCGATGGCGGCAAGACCTGGAGTGAGGTCAGCGGCGGTGGTTTGCCGGCGAAACCCTATGGCCGCATCGCGGTCGCGGTGGCACCGTCGAACTCGAACATCGTGTACGCGTTCGTCGAGGCAGTGAAGAGCGCGTTGTTCCGTTCCGACGACGGCGGCAAGACCTGGGACCGCCGCGACGACAGCCAGATGATGGTGTGGCGTCCGTTCTACTTCGCCAACCTGATCGTCGACCCGGTCAATCCGGACCGCGTGTTCAAGCCCGACCTGGCGCTGATCCAGAGCCTGGACGGCGGCAAGACCTTCGCCAACGTCGGCGGCGGCGCGCATGGCGATTTCCATGATGTTTGGATCGATCCGGCGAATACACAGAACGTCATCGCCGGCGACGACGGCGGCCTGTGGTTGTCGAAGGACGGCGGCAACCGCTGGTGGAAGGCCAACAACCTGCCGGTGTCGCAGTTCTATCACGTCAGTGTCGACAATGATGATCCGTACCACGTGTACGGCGGATTGCAGGACAACAGCTCGTGGGTCGGCGATTCCTCGTATCCCGGCGGCATCACCAACTCGCGCTGGGAAAACATGTTCGGCGGCGACGGGTTCTGGATGTTCGCGGATCCCGCGGACCCCAACTTCCTCTATGCCGAATCGCAGGGCGGCAACATCGGCCGCGTCAACCGCAAGACCCACGAGTACCGCGACATCCAGCCGCGCGCGAACTACCAGGAAAAACTGCGCTGGAACTGGAACGCGCCGATCGCGCTGTCGCCGACCGACAAGGACACCTTGTATATCGGCGCGCAGTTCCTGTTCCGCAGCCACGACCACGGCCAGAACTGGGATCGCATCTCGCCCGACCTGACCAGCAACGATCCGCAGAAGCAGCTACAGGAGCAGTCCGGCGGCATCACCGTCGACAACTCCGCGGCCGAGATGCACACCACGATCTATGCGATCAGCGAGTCGCCAAAAGACGACAAGGTGATCTGGGTCGGCACCGACGACGGCAACGTGCAGGTCACGCGCGACGATGGCAAGTCGTGGAACAACGTCACCGCAGCCGCAGGCGTGCCGGCGAATTCGTGGGTGTCCTACATCGACGCCGGGCGTTTCGACGCCGGCACCGCGTATGTCACCTTCGATCGCCATACCGCCGGCGATCTCGCGCCGATGCTCTACAAGACCAGCGACTACGGCGCGCACTGGCAGGCGCTGGCGAATGCGGCGCAACCAAAGGGCATCAAGGGCTACGCACACGTGCTGCGCGAGGATCCGGTCAAGCGCGGGCTGCTGTACGCCGGCACCGAACTGGGCCTGTGGATCTCGCCCGATGACGGTGCGAGCTGGGCGCAGTTCAAGGGCGGCGATTTCCCGGCGGTGGCGGTGCGCGACCTGGTGGTGCAGCCGCGCGACGGCGACATGGTGCTGGCCACGCATGGCCGCGGCATCTGGATCATCGACGATCTCACCCCGCTGCGTGCGCTGACGCCGCAACTGCTGCAGCAAGACGCGGTGTTCCTGCCCACGCGTCCGCAGCAGCAGCGCATCAGCACCTTCGGCGGCTGGGCGGAGGGCGACGCCAGCTACGCCGGCAGCAATGCATCCAACGACGCCACCATCACCTACTACCAGAAATTCCGGCACCTGTTCGGGCCGCTGAAGCTGGAGGTACTCGATGACGACGGCGCCGTGATCGACACCCTGCCCGCTGGCAAGCGCCGCGGCATCAACCGTGTTGCCTGGCCTATGAATGTCAAGCCACCGCTGGTGCCGCCAGCGGCATCGGTCGCCGGCAATGCCACGCAAGGCCCACGCGTGCCCGCGGGCACCTACACCGTGCGCATGACCAAGGGCGAGCAGATTTACGAAGAGAAGGTCGCCGTCGGCCTTGATCCGCGTTCGCCGTTCAGTGCCGACGACCGTCGCGCACAGTACGACGCGGTCATGAAGGTGCATGCGATGTTCGGTCGCATGAGCGATCTGGTCGCGCGCATCCAGGCCGTGCGTGGTGGTGCCGGCGCAGCCGCGGAAAAACTGCCCGCGGCCGATCCGCTGCGCACGCAGCTGGGCACGTTGTCGGACAAGGCCGACACCATCCGCAAGCAGATCGTCGCGACCAAGGAAGGCGGCGCGATCACCGGCGAGGAGCGGCTGCGCGAACACATGGACCAGCTCTATGGCGGGCTGATGTCGTACGAGGGCAAGCCGGCCGCCACGCTGCTCGCCTATACCGGCGCGCTTGACCGCGAACTGGGCGATGTCGAAGGCGCATTCGCGACGCTGCGCGATGGCGATCTCGCCACTGCCAACGCCGCGCTGAAAGCCAAGGGTTTGCCGGAGATCGCCCTGCCCGAGCACGCGCCCGTGGCCTGGCGCTATTCAGGCAATCCGGATTCGCGCCCGGCGGAGCGCGATTGACGCCGTGGGAAGTCTCACATTCGTCATTCCCGCGAAGGCAGGGATGACGGTAATGAATTAAGACACGGGCTGCCTCGGCAGCCCGTTTTCTTGCGGGCGACACATTGATTCATCCTTTCATCGCGAGAAAGCGATAGAATCGACACCTGCCCTGCCGAGGGGCGCTGCAAGTCCGGCGATGTTCGACCGGAATCAGGCTCGG
>DASZZT010000112.1:0-24320 GCA_035543275.1 Luteimonas sp.
CGCTGCACATGGGCCACGTGCGCAACTACACGATCGGCGATGTGATCAGCCGCTACCAGCGCATGAAAGGCAAGAACGTGCTGCAGCCGATGGGTTGGGACGCGTTCGGCCTGCCCGCCGAGAACGCCGCGATCAAGAACAGGACCGCGCCGGCGAAGTGGACCTACGCCAACATCGAGCACATGCGCGCGCAACTCCAGTCGTTGGGCTACGCGATCGACTGGACCCGCGAGTTCGCCACCTGCCGGCCGGAGTACTACGTGCACGAGCAGCGCATGTTCGTGCGGCTGATGCAGCAGGGGCTGGCCTATCGCAAGAACTCGGTCGTGAACTGGGACCCGGTCGACCAGACCGTGCTCGCCAACGAGCAGGTGATCGACGGACGCGGCTGGCGTAGCGGCGCGATCGTCGAGAAGCGCGAAATACCGCAATGGTTCCTCAAGATCACCGACTACGCGCAGGAGCTGCTCGACGGCCTGGACACGCTGCCCGGCTGGCCGGACTCGGTCAAGACAATGCAGCGCAACTGGATCGGGCGCAGCGAAGGCCTGGAGTTCGCGTTCGATATCGACGGCAGCGACACGCAGCTGCGCGTGTTCACCACGCGTCCGGACACGTTGATGGGCGTGACGTTCATGAGCATCTCCGCCGAGCATCCGCTGGCGTTGCAGGCAGCGAAATCGAATCCCGAACTGGCTGCGTTCATCGCCGAACTCAAGCAGGGCGGCGTCTCGGAAGCGGAACTGGAGACGCAGGCCAAGCGCGGCATGGATACCGGGCTGCGCGCGTTGCATCCGGTCACTGGCGATGCGTTGCCGGTGTATGTCGCCAACTTCGTGCTGATGGGTTACGGCACCGGCGCGGTGATGGCCGTGCCCGGCCACGATCAGCGCGATTGGGAATTCGCGCAGGCCCATGACCTGCCGATCCGGATGGTGATCGTGCCGACCGAAGTGCGCGATGCACTGGGCGAGATCGAAAAACATGTTGCGGCGCACGACGACCCGATGCGCAGTGCGCTTGGCGAGGCGGGCGCGATCGATGTCTATGGCACCGGCGCGGCGGTGCAGGTGGTCGAGCAATTCGAGCGCCGGATAGAGGAAGAAAGTGCCTATAGCGAGCGCGGCTATCTCGTGAATTCCGACGAGTTTGACGGCATGGACTACCAGCAGGCGTTCGACGCGCTGGCGACGCGCTTCGAGGGCGAAGGTCGGGGCACGCGTCGGGTCAACTTCCGCCTGCGCGACTGGGGCGTGAGCCGCCAGCGCTACTGGGGCTGCCCGATCCCGGTGATCTACTGCGGAAAGTGCGGTGCGGTGCCGGTGCCAGAAGAGCAACTGCCGGTCGTGTTGCCCGAAGATGTCGCCGACGCATTCGCGAAAGCCGGCGGCGTGCAGTCGCCGATCAAGGCCGATCCAGAATGGCGCAAGACCAGCTGCCCGCAATGCGGCGGCCCGGCCGAACGCGAGACCGACACCTTCGACACTTTCATGGAGTCGAGCTGGTACTACGCGCGCTACACGTCGCCGGGTGCGGCGACGCAGGTCGATGCCCGCGCCGATTACTGGCTGCCGGTCGACCAGTACATCGGCGGCATCGAGCACGCGATCCTGCACCTGCTGTATTTCCGCTTCTATCACAAGCTGCTGCGCGATCAGGGGCTGGTGCACAGCGACGAGCCTGCCACCAACCTGCTGTGCCAGGGCATGGTGATCGCGGAGACGTTCTATCGCGACAACGGCGACGGTTCGAAGGAGTGGATCAATCCGGCCGAGGTCGACATCGAGCGTGACGCACGTGCGCACGTCGTCGGCGCCAGACTGAAATCCGACGGCCAGCCGGTACGGATCGGCGGCATCGAGAAGATGGCGAAGTCGAAGAACAACGGCGTCGATCCGCAGGCGATGGTCGACAAGTACGGCGCCGACACCGTGCGCCTGTTCTCGATGTTCGCCGCGCCGCCGGAACAAACACTGGAATGGAACGAGGCTGGCGTCGAGGGCATGGCGCGCTTCCTGCGCCGCTTCTGGCGCGAGGTGACCACCCACGTCGCGCAGCCGAACCATCCCGAAGTCGATCCGGCGCAACTGAACCCGGCGCAGAAAACCCTGCGGCGGCAATTGCACGAAACCATCCAGAAGGTGGGCGACGACTACGGCCGTCGCCACAGCTTCAACACCGCGATCGCGGCGCTGATGGAGCTGCTCAACCATGTCGGCAAGTTCGGCGACATGAGCGACCAGGGCCGCGCCGTGCGCCATGAAGCGCTGCAGTCGATGGTGCTGCTGCTCAACCCGGTCACGCCGCACGTCAGCCACGCGCTGTGGCAGGCGCTCGGACATCCGGAAATCCTGCTGGAGGACGTGCCGTTCCCGCGGGCCGATCCGTCGGCTCGGGTGCGTGATGCGGTCACGCTGGCGGTGCAGGTCAACGGCAAGCTGCGCGGCACCATCGAGGTGCCGGCCAATATCGACAAGGCCGAGGCCGAACGCCTGGCACTGGCCGAGCCGCACGTGGCGAAATTTCTCGCCGGCCAGAACGTGCGCAAGGTGATCGTGGTGCCAGGCAAGATCGTCAACATCGTCATTGCCGGCTGAATGCCTCCCGGCTTGCCCGTTCCCCCGACCTCGTCCAGACTGCACCGATGATCAAACACGCCCTCGCCATCGTCCTCGTGCTGGCCCTGTCGGCCTGCGGTTTCCATCTGCGCGATGCGCTGCTGCTGCCGCCTGACCTCGGCCCGCTACGCGTGCAGTCGCGAGACCCGTACAGCCCGCTGGCCGAATCGCTGTCGCAGGCGCTGGCGCGCGCCGGCGCCACGCCGGCCGCGGAAGGCGTCACCGCCGGGGTGGCGACGCTGGCACTGATCTCCGAGAAATGGGGTAACACGCCGCTGTCGGTGGACGCCTTCGGCCGTGCGCAGGAGTTCACGCTGCGCTATGCGGTGGATTTCAGGCTGACCCGCGCAGACGGCAGCGTCATGGTTCCGGAGCAGGCACTGGAACTGACGCGTGATTACGTCTCGGTGGCGACCAAATCGGCCGGTACCGACAGTGAGCGCGAGATCCTCGCCAACGACTTGCGGCGCGAGATGGTGAGCGCGATCCTGCGCCGGATCGATGCGGTTTCGCGCACGCCGGCTGCATCGACGCCGGCTCCCGCGCCGACGCCCTGATTACCGCGCTGAACGAATGGAACTGACTCCGGAGCGGCTGCCCGCGCAACTGGCGTCGGAACCGCTGCGTCCGGCCTATCTGGTCGCCGGCCAGGAGCCGCTACGCGTGCTAGAGGCCGCCGATGCGATCCGGGCCGCCGCGCGCGCGCAGGGGATCGCCGAGCGCGAGGTATTCGAGGCCGAAGGCAACCAGCGCGAACCGGACTGGAACGCATTGCAGGCGAGCTTTCGCGCGCCGAGCCTGTTCAGCGCGCGTCGCCTGGTCGAATTGCGCCTGCCCACCGGCAAGCCCGGCAAGGAAGGTGCGGCGGCGATCAGCGAGTTCTGCGCCGATCCACCGGGCGACGTCACCCTGCTGGTCAGCACCGGTGAGTGGAGCAAGTCGCACGTCGGCAAGTGGAGCGAGGCGATCGGCCGCGTCGGTATTGTCGTCACCGCATGGGCGATCAAGCCGCACGATTTGCCGGACTGGATCGAGCGCCGCCTGCGCAGCAAGGGCCTGCGCGCCGAGCGCGACGCCGTGCAGCGGCTGGCCGAGCGCGTCGAAGGCAACCTGCTGGCTGCAGCGCAGGAGATCGACAAGCTGGCCTTGCTCAGCGATGGTCAGATGCTCGACGTCGCGCGCATGGACGCATTGGTCGCCGACGCCGCGCGCTTCGATGTATTCCGGTTGCTCGATGCGGCGATGAATGGCAACGGCGCATTGGTGTCGCGGATGCTCAAGGGCTTGCGCGCCGAGGGCGAAGCCGTGCCGGCGCTGCTGGGCATGGTGGTGAAGGAACTGCAGACGACGGCCGTACTGGCGCGGGCGCAGGCGCGCGGCGGCAACCTCGCCGCGGAGTTCAAGGCGCAGCGGGTCTGGGATTCGAAGCAGGCGAGCTACCGGCGCGCGCTGCAGCGGCATCCGGCGGCGCGCTGGGAGCAATTCGTGGTCGAGGCCGGCCGCGTCGACCGCATTGCCAAGGGTCGCGTGCGTATTGGTGAGGAGCCGGGTGATGCGTGGCTGCAGCTGGAGCGTTTGCTGCTGGCGGTGGCCGACGCCAAGGCCGTGCGCATGCTGGCCAGCTGATGGCGGCGTTGCTGCTCCTCTACGGCGGCACTTTCGATCCGGTCCACAACGGCCATCTCGCCATCGCCAGCGCCGCACACGACGCGCTCGACTGCGACGTCCACATGATGCCGGCCGCCGATCCACCGCATCGCGCGCCGCCGGGCGCCAATGCCGCCGATCGCTCCGCGATGCTGCAGCTGGCGATCGCGGGCGATGGCCAGCTCTTGCTCGACCGCCGCGAACTCGAACGTGGCGGCCGCTCGTACAGCATCGACACCGTGCGCGCGCTGCGTGCGGAACTCGGCGCCGCTGCGCCGATTGCGCTGCTGGTCGGCGCCGACAGTTTCGTCGGGCTGCCGACTTGGAAGTCCTGGCGCGCGTTGTTCGACCTCGTTCATTTTGTCGTCGCCGAACGCCTCGGCAATCCGCTCGATGGCGCGCTGCCGGCGGAGTTGGCCAATGCCATCAACGGCCGCTGGGCGGACTCGGCGGATGTGCTGCGCGACCACCCGGCCGGCAAGGTGCTGCGCCTGCGCCAGCCGCTGCAGGCGCATTCGGCCACCGACCTGCGCCAGCGCATCGCCAGCGGCTTGCCGTGGCGCCATCTGCTGCCGCCGGCGGTCGCCGATTACATCCAGGCGCATGGCCTGTATCGCAGCCGGAATGTTCACCCGTCCCCGTTATAATTGCCGCACCTTCCAGAGCCCAAACGACTTGACCACCCAAGCCCAGATCATCAAGACCCGACTGCCGAACCCGCCCCCGCCGACCGATGTACTGCTCAGGACCGTGCATGCCGCGGTCGAGGAACTCAAGGCCAGGGATGTCGTCGAGATCGACGTACGCGGCAAGAGCAGCGTCACCGATTTCATGGTGGTCGCGTCGGGCACCTCCACCCGCCACGTCAAATCGATCGCCGACGAGGTGGTCAGGTTCGCCAAGAAGCTCGACGTGCAGCCGCTGGGCGTGGAAGGCGAGCGCGAGGCCGAATGGGTGCTGGTCGATCTCGGCGATGTCGTCGTGCACGTGATGCTGCCGCGGGTTCGCGAGTTCTACGCGCTGGAGCGGTTGTGGACGGTCGGCGACCAGCCGCCGGACCCGTTTGAGACCGAAACCGACGCGGAAGCCCGGTTGTAAGCAGGGCCGCTCGTGGTGAGTTCGTCGAACCATGAGCGGTGCGCCAAATGAAAGCCCGCCTGATCGCCGTCGGCGAACGCGCGCCCGTCTGGGTCGCGCAGGGATTCGGCGAGTACCAGAAACGCTTGTCGCACTGGCTGCCGCTGGAACTGATCGAAATCGAACCGGGCCTGCGCGGCAAGGGCCGCGATGCGGTACGCGCCACCTTCGATGAAGGCCAGCGCGTGCTGGCGGCACTGCCGAAGTCGTCGCATGTCATCGTGCTCGATGGCCGCGGCAAGCCGTGGACCTCGGAGCAACTTGCGCAGCGTCTTGAACACTGGCGAGGCCTCGGCCGCGACCTCGCGCTGCTGATCGGCGGCCCCGAAGGCCATTCGCCGGAAGTGATCGCGCGCGCCGACGAACAATGGTCACTCGGGCCACTGACGCTGCCGCACATGCTGGTGCGGCTGGTCGCCGCCGAGCAGCTGTACCGCGCCGCGGCGCTGCTGGCGAATCATCCGTATCACCGCGGCTGAGCAAACCGCGCTCCGCACGTCCCCGTGCGAAGCGCGGCGTGGCACATCAACGATCCAGGTTGAACGCGATCGGCACCAGTCCGATCGCCTGCACCGCGCGGCCGCCCTGCATCGCCGGACGGAAGCGCCAGCGCTCCAGCACCTGCCGCCGCGCGACGTTGTCGAGCTGGCGATTGCCGCTGCTGTGCTGGACCTGCACGTCGAGTGGGCGGCCGTCGATATCCACCAGCACCTGCAGCATCACCGTGCCTTCGATGCCTTCGCGCAGCGCGTCGCGCGGGTAGCTCGGCGCAGGCGCGTCGGCGTATTCCAGGCGTACGCCGGGCAGCGGAACGCTATTTGCAGGCTGCGACGCTGTATTGCGGGGCGTGGTTTCGATGGGTGGATCGGCCGGCAACGTGCCCTGGTCGACGACGGTCTGGTCAATCACTGGCGGCGTCTGGGTCCTGGGTTGAATCACCGTCGGTGTTATCTGCGGCTGTGTCTTCGTGACCGGCACCGGGATCGGCTTTTCCGGCACGGGTTGTTTCTGCGCAGGCAGGATCCAGCGGTAGGGCACGTCCTCGATCGCGAGCGACGGCGGGGCGCTGATCGGCACCAGCAGCAACAGCAGCAATGCCGCGTTGAACGCGATCGCCGCGGTGATGCCGGCGATACGGTTGGCGTCCGGGTGCGGACGCGTGGAGTGACCGAGTGCATGAACCATGACCCACCTCCTTGGTTGCCGAGCGAATAACGCGTCGGCGGCGGAAGCGGGTTGAGCGACCGCGCCCTGCGCGCCGTGATTCGACCTTGCTCCGTACCTATGCGTACGGCAAGTGAAGACGGACCGTCGGTGATGCCGCCGGGACGGGCGGTAAACCCATAAAACAAGGCCCGCGAGATGCGGGCCTGTTTTTTGCTGACTGCGATCGGGCTGGTCAGCGTCCCAGCTCAAACACGACGTCGAGATTCGCAGACAGGCTGGTCTCGCCCGGCGATACCGCCGTATCGGCCTCGGCCTTGCCGCGCGCCATCGCCATCATCGGCATCGGCATCGGCGGTCGGAAACCGCCGCCTTCGCTGATGCTGACGATCCGGCGCACGCGCAGGCCGAGCGTCTTGGCGTACATCGCCGCGCGCGCCTGCGCTTTTTCCAGTGCGCCGCGACGAGCCTCGTCGTAGGCTTCGTCCGGCTGGTCGATCTCGAAGCTGGGGCCGTTGACCTGGTTGGCGCCGCTGGCGACCAGCGCGTCCAGCACCTTGCCCAGCTTGGCGATGTCGCGAACCTTGAGGTTGACGGTGTTGCTGGCCTGGTAGCCGGTGATCGCCGGCTGCTGGTTCTCGACGTATTTGTATTGCGGATTGACATTGATGCCGCTGGTCTGGATGTCGCGCTCGGCGATCCCGGCGACCTTGATCGCGGCCATCACCTTGGCCATCTGCTCGGCATTGGAGCGCATCGCCGCGTTGGCGTCGGTTGCCTGGGTGACCACGCCGGCGGAGATCGTGGCGATGTCCGGCACGCGTTTGGCCTCGGCCTGCGCGGAGACCGACAGCAGGGTGCCATCGGCGGGAACGGCATAGCCCGCGTCCTGGGCGGCGGCGGACAGGGTCGGGACTCCGAAGGCGAGGGCAGCTGCCAGCAGCAGCGGGCGCAGGGCGGGACGTGCGGCTTTGGTCAGGGACATGCTGGTCAAAGACATGTTGATCTCCGGTTGCGAGGGCGGCAGGGTGTTCGGATCGGAGTGAACGGGCGGTGAGCCGCAACGGGGTTGCGCGACGTGCAGCCGGGATGCGTGCAGCAGGCGCGGGTTATTCTTCTGTGATGTTGCATCTTGCCTCGCGTTCGCCCCGACGCTCCGAACTGCTGGCCCGTCTCGGGCTCGATTTCGGCGTGCTCGATATCGATATTTCCGAACAGCGCCAGCCGGGCGAAGCGCCCGAGGAATATGGCCGCCGCGTCGCCCGCGAGAAGGCCGGCGCCGGCCTGCTGCAGGTGGTCGCCGTACCAGGCGCGCTGGTGCTGGGCGCCGACACCGAGGTGGTGCTCGACGACGACTTGTTCGGCAAGCCGCGCGACGACGCCGACGCCGCGGCGATGCTGCGTCGCTTGTCCGGTCGCACCCATCGCGTTGTCACCGCGGTATCGCTGGTGTCGGCTGCGCGCGAAACCCAGACGCTGTCGATCTCCGAAGTCACCTTCGCCGAACTCGACGACGAAGCCATCGCCCGTTACGTCGCCAGCGGCGAGCCGCGCGGCAAGGCCGGCGGTTACGCGATCCAGGGTGCGGCGCAGGCCTTCATTACGCATCTGTCGGGCAGCTATTCCGGGGTGATGGGCCTGCCGTTGTTCGAGACGGCGAAACTGTTGCGTGCATTCGGGGCGCTGTCGTGACCGAGGAAATCCTGGTCAACGTCACCCCGCGCGAAACCCGAGTCGCGGTGGTCGAGAACGGCATGCTGCAGGAGCTGCACATCGAGCGCGGCTGGAGCCGCGGTGTGGTCGGCAACATCTACAAGGGCAAGGTGCAGCGCGTCATGCCGGGGATGCAGGCCGCGTTCGTCGAGATCGGTCTGGAGCGCACCGCCTTCCTGCATGTCAACGATATCCAGCGATCGCTGCCGGCGCGCGATGGAGAGGGCGTGGACGTGATTCCCGTGCCGGCAGCGTCGCCGCCGATCTCCGAACTGCTGCGCGAAGGCCAGGAGATCGTGGTGCAGGTGGTCAAGGATCCGATCGGCAGCAAGGGCGCGCGTCTGACCACGCAACTCAGCATTCCCTCGCGCTATCTGGTGCTGCTGCCGCAGTCGCGCGTGGTCGGCGTGTCGGCGCGGATCGAGGACGAAGTCGAGCGCACGCGGTTGAAGGCGCTGGTGACCGAACTCGGCGCACCGTCCGCGCCGCAGGGCTATATCGTCCGCACCAACGCCGAGGGCCAGCCTGCCGAGGCGCTGGCCGAGGACATCGCCTATCTCAGCCGCGCCTGGGCGCTGGTCGAGCAGCAGGTGCAGGGCACGTG
The DNA here is from genome assembly GCA_035543275.1 of Luteimonas sp. Classification (GTDB taxonomy): domain Bacteria; phylum Pseudomonadota; class Gammaproteobacteria; order Xanthomonadales; family Xanthomonadaceae; genus Cognatiluteimonas. The sequence continues at coordinate 8,884 of DASZZT010000112.1, forward strand.
CGTCGGCGCCTGCGTCTACGAAGACCTGAGCCTGCCGATGCGCGCGGTGCGCGACCTGATGCGCCGCGACGTCGAGAAGGTCAAGGTCGATTCGCGCGAGACCTGCGAGCGCCTGCGCACCTTCGCTGCGCAGTACATGCCGGGGCTCGCCGAGAAGATCGAGCATTACAGCGGCGCGCGCCCGGTGTTCGACCTGTACGGAGTCGAGGACGAGATCCAGCGCGCGTTGAACAAGGAAGTACCGCTGAAATCCGGTGGCTATCTGGTGATCGACCAGACCGAGGCGATGACCACGGTCGACGTCAACACCGGTTCGTTCCTGGGTCAGCGCAACCTCGAGGAAACCGTCTACCGCACGAATCTCGAAGCCGCGCAGGCGGTCGCGCGGCAACTGCGGCTGCGCAACCTCGGCGGCATCATCATCATCGACTTCATCGACATGCACGACGCCGAGCATCGTCGGCAGGTGCTGCGCACGCTGGAGAAGGCGCTGGTAAAGGACCACGCCAAGACCACCGTCTATGACTTCTCGCCGCTGGGCCTGGTCGAGATGACGCGCAAGCGCACGGTCGAGAGCCTGGAACGCCAGCTGTGCGAGCCCTGCCACGAATGCGGCGGCCGCGGCATGCTCAAGACCGCGGAAACGGTGACCTACGAGATCTTCCGTGAGATCACCCGCGCCGTGCGGCAATTCGAAGCCGCGCGGCTGCTGGTGATCGCCTCGCCAAACGTGGTGACGCGCATCACCGACGAGGAATCGGCAGCGGTCGCGGAGCTCGAGGAATTCCTCGGCAAGTCGATCCGTTTCCAGGCCGACGCGCAGTACCTGCAGGAGCAGTTCGATGTCGTGCTGCTGTAGTTCCTCGTACATGCGTGGAGCACGCTGATGCCGACGCCGCTGCGACGCCGCATGCGGCTGGCGCGACGCGGGCTGTGGTATGCCGCGGTCGGCGTGCTGGTGACGATGGCGCTGATGGCCGGTGTGATCAGCCAGTTGCTGCCGTTGGCGCAGCGCCATCCCGATCGCGTTGCCGCGTGGCTGAGCGATCGCGTCGGACGCCCGGTCGCCTTCGACAAGGTCGAGACGCAATGGACCCGGCGTGGCCCGCTGTTGCGGCTGGATGGTCTGCGCGTGGGCAGCGGCGACCAGGTGATCGTGATCGGCGATGCCGAGATGCTGATCGCGCAATACGCGGGCCTGCTGCCGGGCCGTTCGTTCACCGAACTGCGCCTGCGCGGCCTCGACCTGACCCTGGAGCGTAGCGACGACGGCCGCTGGCACGTGCGCGGCCTGCCCGGACAGCAGCAAGCCGGCGATCCGTTCGACGCGCTGGAAGGCCTGGGCGAGTTGCAGGTGATCGGCGGCAAGCTCGCGGTGATCGCGCCCAGCCTGCACATCAATGCGCAGCTGCCGCGCGTCGATGTGCGCCTGCGCGTCGACGGCGATCGTGTGCGCGCAGGCGCACGCGCGTGGATGCAACCGACGGCGCCGCCGCTGCAGGCAGTCTTCGATTTCGACCGCAAGCGTGGCGACGGCCGTGCCTATGCCGCCGCGGAACAAGCCGACCTCGCGGTGTGGTCGCCGTTGCTGCACATCGCCGGCGTCAGTGCCGAGGATGGCCGCGGTCGCGCCGAGGTCTGGGCGCAACTGCATGCGCACCGGATCGCGATGGTGACGATCGACGCCGCGCTCGACGCGATCACCCTGCGCGGCGCCGCGCTCGCCAACGGCACGATCCCGCGCAGTCGCTTCGACCATCTGCAGGCGCGCGCACGCTGGCGCCTCATGCGCGATGGCTGGCGCCTGGATGCGCCGCTGCTGCGCATCGGCAGTGGCCCGCAGGCGCAAACGCTGGACGGACTGGTGGTGGCTGGCGGCACCCGGTATGCCTTGCTCGCGCAACGCATCGATGCCGGCCCGCTGCTGGCGATCGCGGCGCTGAGCGATGCGATGGCACCGGCATTGCGGCAATGGATCGTGACCACAAAGCCGCAGGCGGCCGGCAGCGATATCGAAGTGATGGGCGCGCGCAATGGTCGGCTGCATGCCAGCGGACGGATCGACGGACTGGGATTCGCCGCGGTCGGCGATGCGCCGGGCATCAGCGGCTTGGGCGGCGAATTGCATGGCGATAGCGACGGTTTCACGTTCGCGTTCGATCCGAAGGCGCCATTCCGTTTCGACTGGCCGCATGGATTTGCAGTGGTGCATCCGGCCAGCCTCGCCGGCAGCGTCAGCGGCTGGCGCGAAGGGTCCGGCTGGCGCATCGGGACGTCGGCGCTGCGCGCGCGCGGCGCGGATTTCGGTGCCGCGGTGCGTGGTGGGCTATGGTTCCAGGGCGATGGCACGCGCCCCCGTATCGACATCGCCGCCGACCTCGATCCCTCGCCCGTCGCCGCTGCGGATGGCTTCTGGATCCGTCACCAGATGTCTCCCGCGACGGTGCGCTGGCTCGATGCCGCGCTGCTCGGCGGCAGCATGCAAGATGCGCATGCGGTGATCTCCGGTGACCTCGACGACTGGCCATTCCTCAACCACACCGGTTTGTTCCAGGCCGATGCGCGCATCAGCGGCGCGACCCTGAAGTTCCACCCGGGCTGGCCGGCGGCGCAGCAGGTCGAGGCCGATGTCCGCTTCGTCGCCGACGGTTTCACGGTCAGTGGCAAGGGTGTCATCGCGGGCGTCGGTATTCGCCACTTCGATGCCGGCATCGCGCACTTCGGCCAGCCCGAATTGACCGTCAAGGCGGATGGCGGCGGCGATGCATCGCGCCTGCTCGGTCTGCTGAAACTCGGTCCGCTGCAAAAGCGGTACGGCGAGACACTCGCCAATATCGGTGCCAGTGGCTTGGCCGCAGTGACGTTCGATCTCGACCTGCCGCTGCACCAGAGCGGCGGCGCCAGCAAGCTCGGTGGCACGGTCGCGCTGGCCGGCGTCAAACTGTCGGAGCAGCGCTGGAAACTCGCCTTCGAGGATGTCCGCGGCCGCGCCGAATATGGCCGCAGCGGCTTCGTTGCCGACAAGCTCGCCGTACTGCGCGCAGGCCAGCCTGGCAAGCTGTCGCTGCGTGCCGGCGAGTACACCCGCGACCCGAAGCAGGCGTTCGAGGCTGAACTCGATGCGGTGCTTTCCGCGAAGGATCTGCTCGATCGCGCGCCGGAACTCGATTGGTTGAAGCCACGGATCGACGGCCGTTCGCCGTGGACGATCGCGCTGGTGATCCCGAAATCCACAGGCGCGCGGGCGCCTGTCGCGCCAACCCATCTGCAGCTGCGCTCCACGCTGGTCGGCACTGCGCTGACACTGCCGGCGCCGCTGGACAAGCCGGCTGCCATCGCGCTGGCGACCACGGTCGATGCCAGTCTGCCATTCGCCGACGGCGAGATCGCGGTGGTTTTCGGCGAGCGTCTCGCGTTGCGCGCGCGCAGCCGCAACGGCCAGACCGGCGTGCGCGTGGTGCTCGGCAGCAACCAGGTCAGCGAACCGCCGCCGGCGTCGGGACTGATCGCCACCGGCCGTACCGCAGCACTCGATGCGATCGACTGGGCAGCGCTGACCCGCGGCAGCGGTAATGGCAGCAATAGCGGCAGCGGTGGTGGCTTGACGTTGCGACGCATCGACGTCAGCGCCGGCCACCTGCAACTGCTTGGCGCGGACTTCCCTGACACTCGCGTGCGCGCCGCGCCATCGGCCGGCGGCACGGCGTTGCAGCTGGACGGCGACGCGCTCGCCGGCGCGGTGCTGTTGCCGCAGGCCGAAAGCGCGGCCATTGCCGGCAAGCTGCAGCGGATGTACTGGCGTGCTGCGATGCCTGCAGTCACGGCATCGCGTCCATCGGCGTCGCCGGACAACGATCTCGATCCCGCCAGGGTGCCGCCATTGACCCTGGTCGTCGATGACTTGCGTTTCGGGGACGCCCGGCTCGGCGCCGCGTCGCTGCGCACGCGCCCACTCACCGGTGGCATGCGCATCGAGCAACTGCAGATCCGCGCGCCGAAGCAACGTATCGACGTCAGCGGCGACTGGCTCGGGCGCGGCGCCGCGGCGCGCACGCGGCTCGGGGTGGTGATCGACAGCGATGATTTTGGCGCACTGCTCGCCGGGTTCGGTTATGGCGGCCAGCTCGCTGGCGGCAAGGGCACGGCGCGGTTCGATGCCGCATGGCCGGGCGGCCCGACCGGCTTCAGCCTCGGCACGCTCGATGGCACGCTCAAGCTGTCGGCGCGCGATGGCCAGCTCACTGAAGTCGAACCCGGCGCCGGGCGCGTGCTCGGCCTGCTCAGCCTTGCGCAGTTGCCGCGGCGGCTGACGCTCGACTTCCGCGACTTCTTCTCCAAGGGCTTCGCCTTCAACAAGCTCGATGGCAATGTCCGCTTCGCTGCAGGCACTGCACGCAGCGATGATCTGCTGATCGATGGCCCCGCCGCCGAGATCCATATCCGCGGCGGCGCCGACCTGCGTGCGCAGACTTTCGACCAGACCATCCAGGTGCTGCCCAAGGCCGGCAACCTGCTGACCGCGGTCGGCGCGATCGCCGGTGGTCCGATCGGTGCCGCGGTCGGTGCAGTCGCCAATGCGGTGCTGAACAAGCCGCTGCGGCAACTTGGCGCCAAGACCTATCGCGTCACCGGGCCGTGGAAGGAGCCGAAGGTCGAGGTGATCGGACGCGAACAATCGCGCATCTCGGTCGCCGACGAGCGTTCTCCGCCTGGTTGATATCGCCGCTGCCTGCCCGCACAACGGTACTGCGCCGCCGCGCGTTTTCTGTATTCCTTCCACTACCGGATGCTCTCGATGTCCCTGCCGATCCAGCTCGCCGAATCCCGTCTGCTGTTGCCCGCCGGGCTCGATTCCAGCGGCCTGGACCGCGCCTTCGGCACCTTGCTCGGCCCGGGCATCGACTTCGGCGACCTGTATTTCCAGCACGCGCGCCGCGAGAGCTGGACGGTGGAGGACGGCATCGTCAAGGATGGCGCGCATTCGATCGAACAGGGCGTCGGCGTGCGCGCGATCAGCGGCGAGAAAACCGGTTTCGCTTATTCCGACGACATCAATGCGCAGGCGCTGATGGATGCGGCGAAGTCCGCGCGCGCCATCGCTCGTGACGGCAGCGCGCACGGCGCACGTGCGCTGGTGCCGGGCCATGGCCGCGCGTCAGCTTTGAGAGAGCTTTATTCGGCCGAAGATCCGATCGACGCCATCGGCAACGAGGAAAAAGTCGAGGCGCTGCGCAAGCTCGACAAGCTGCTGCGTGCCAGCGATCCACGCGTGCAGCAGGTGATGGTGAGCCTGGCCGGGGGCGTCGACACGATCCTGGTCGCGCGCAGCGACGGTGTGCTCGCCGCCGACGTGCGGCCGCTGGTGCGGATCAACGTGCAGGTGATCGTCGAGCAGAATGGGCGCCGCGAGAGTGGTTATGCCGGCGGTGGCGGGCGTTACTCGTATGCGGAATTGTTCGCCGACGGCAAGCCGGAGGCATGGGCGCGCGAGGCGCTGCGGCAGGCGCTGGTGAATCTCGACGCGGTCGACGCGCCGGCCGGCGTGATGCCGGTGGTGCTCGGCAGCGGCTGGCCCGGCGTGCTGCTGCACGAGGCGGTGGGCCACGGCCTGGAAGGCGATTTCAATCGCAAGGGCACCAGCACCTATGCCGGGCGCATCGGCCAGCGCGTCGCCTCGCCCGGCGTGACCATCGTCGACGACGGCACCTTGCCGGGGCGCCGCGGTTCGCTCAACATCGATGACGAAGGCACGCAGACGCAGTGCAATACGCTGATCGAGGACGGCGTGCTGGTCGGCTACATGCAGGACACGCTCAACGCGCGGCTGATGGGGATGGCACCAACCGGCAACGGCCGCCGCGAATCCTTCGCGCACCTGCCGATGCCGCGCATGACCAACACCTACATGCTCGCCGGCACGCACGATCCGGAAGACATGATCCGCTCGGTGAAACGCGGCCTGTACGCAGTCAACTTCGGCGGTGGCCAGGTCGATATCACTTCCGGCAAGTACGTATTCTCGGCGACCGAGGCGTACCTGATCGAGGACGGCAAGGTCACAGCACCGGTGAAGGGCGCCACGCTGATCGGCAACGGCCCGGAGACGATGCAACGGGTGAAGATGATTGGATTTGATCTCGCGCTGGACGCAGGTGTCGGTGTCTGCGGCAAGGATGGGCAGAGCGTGCCGGTCGGCGTCGGCCAGCCATCGCTGCTGATCGACCAGATCACGGTGGGCGGGACGCAGGCGGGTTAGTCGTGATCGCCTTCTTCGTCGTCGCTGGCCTGCAGCAGCAACTCGCGCAACTCTCGGAACAACTCGCGCGACGCATGCGGCGGATTGTTGCGATTGCGCTCGTCGATCGCGTTGCGTACCAGCTGGCGCAGGTGCTGGCGATCGGCGGATGGATGCTCGACCAGCAATTCCGCCAGCGCGGCATCGCCGTCGACAAGCAGGCGTTCGCGCCAGGTCTCGACGCGATGCAGCGCCGCGGTGTCGCGTCGCGTTGCTTCGCCGCCGGCGTCGAGCGCGTCGCGGATCGCATCGAGCGTGGCGTCGTCCTCGCGTCGCATCTGCTTGGCGAGAAACGCCAGCTGGCGCTTGTGCGCGACGTGCGAGGTGATGCGCTTGGTGTCGCGGATGTGCGGCAGCAGCGCCTCGGGCAGTGGCAGTTTCGCCAGCTGCGCCTCGCTCAACGCGACCAGTTGCTGGCCGAGCGCAAGCACGTCCAGCGCCGCGCGCCGCTGCTCGCTGCGACTGGGGCCGAGGAATTCGCCGCTGTCTTCGTCGCGTCCGCGCATTGATGCCCGCCTCGACCATGATTCCCGAATACAACAAGGATAAGGCATTGAACGCAGTGACTCCCTCCGACGACAGCCGCGTCCGTCTCGACCAGCTGGCCGCCACCGCGCAGCAGTTGCTGGATCGCTGCCGCGCGCGCGGCGCCAGCCAGGCCGAGGTCAGCTGCAGCGAGGAGCGCGGGCTCAGCGTCAATGTGCGCATGGGCGCGGTGGAGACGGTCGAGGCCACCCATGATCGCGGCCTCGCGGTGACCGTCTATTTTGGGCAGCGCAAAGGCAGCGCCAGCACCGCCGACCTGCGCGAGGACAGCCTGGATGCCACCGTAGAACAGGCTTGCGCGATCGCGCGCCACACCGAGGACGATCCCGCTGCGGGCCTGGCCGACGCCGCGCTGATGGCGACCCCGCTTGCAAACGGCAGGTGGCGCGAATTCGACAGCTGGCATCCGTGGGCGATCGAAGCCGATCGCGCGATCGATCTGGCGCTGGCCTGCGAAAGCGCCGGCCGCGACGATGTGCGCATCGAGAATTCCGACGGTGCCTCGGTCGGCAGCGGCGAGAGCCTGGGCGTGTATGCGAACTCGCACGGTTTCAGCGGCGGTGAGCGCGGTACCCAGCACACGATCGGCTGCGCATTGATCGCCGGCCGTGGCGATGGGATGCAGCGCGACGGCTGGTACAGCACGGCGCTATCGGCCGAAGACCTGGAAGTACCGGCCGCCATCGGTCGCCACGCCGCCGAGCGCGCGGCGTCGCGGCTGCAGCCGCGCTCGATCGCGACCGGCGAGGTGCCGGTGCTGTTCGCCGCCGAGATCGCGCGCTCGCTGGTCGGGCATCTGCTCGGCGCGGTCTCCGGCGGTGCGCTGTATCGCAAGGCGAGTTTCCTGGTCGACAGCGTCGGCACGCAATTGTTTCCGGAGTGGTTTGCGATCGACGAGCTGCCGTTCCTGCCGCGCGGCTTCCGCTCGGCGGCGTTCGATGCCGAGGGCGTGGCCACGCGCGAATCAAAACTGGTCGCGGACGGCGTACTGCAACGTTACGTGCTCGGCAGCTATTCGGCGCGCAAGCTCGGCCTTGCGACCACCGCCAATGCCGGCGGCGCGCACAACCTCGCGGTCGCCGCGAATGCCGGTGGTTTCGACGACATGCTGCGCGGCATGGGCCGTGGGCTGCTGGTCACCGAACTGATGGGGCAGGGCGTGAATCCGGTCACCGGCGATTATTCGCGCGGCGCCGCCGGCTTCTGGGTCGAGGACGGCCAGCTCGCGTATCCGGTCGACGGCATCACCGTCGCCGGCAACCTGCGGCGGATGTTCAATGCGATCGAGGCGGTCGGCAGCGATGTCGATCCGCGCTCGCATATCCGCACCGGATCGATCCTGGTCGGCAGGATGACGGTCGCCGGCGCCGATTGACCCGATCGATGCGGATTTGACGTTGCCGGTGCTTGGTGGTCAGATTGGCTGCCGGTTAGGCATCCATCTGCTTGGGGAAACGAACATGAGCGATTTGAACGACGCGATGGCACCACCGACCGCACCCAGCGGCGTGGCATCGCAGGAAGACAAGACGCTGGCGATGCTGACGCATCTGTCGGGGATCATCCTCAGCTTCATCGTCCCGCTGGTCATCTGGCTGACCAACAAGGACAAGGCCGACAAGGCCTTTCTGAACGACCAGGCGAAGGAAGCGCTGAACTTCCAGATCACCATCGCCATCGGCTATGTGATCTGCATGGTGCTGGCGGTGATCATCATCGGTGGGCTGCTGATGCCGCTGGTGTGGATTCTCAACCTGATCTTCTGCATCCTCGCCGGCGTCAAGGCCAACGAAGGTGTCGCCTACCGGTATCCGTTCGCGTTGCGCCTGATCAAGTAATCCTGTTCAAGGGCTGCGTTCGGTCGACGTCGAACGCGACGCTCCGCAGCAAGCCAAACCACGAAGGCGCGACCCATAAGGTCGCGCCTTCGTCTTATTTGCGCTGCCTGCTATTTACGCTGCGTGTACGCGTCCAGCCCGGCAAAGCCGCGACGGTCGATGCGGTCGAGGCGATCACCCAACGGCGGGTGGGTCTTGTACAGCTGCGCCAGGCTGGCCGAGGCGGTGCCGAGCGCAGTCATCTTCTGCAGCACCGCATACAGCGCCAGCGGATTGAAGCCCGAGCGCGCCAGGTAGATCTCGGAAGCTTCGTCGGAGCGGAACTCCACCTCGCGATCGAAGTGGGTCAGCATCACCGTGGCGCCGTGACGGCGCACATAGTCCTTGGCCATGCTGCCGGCCAAACCGCCGCCGACATTGACCTGACTGGCCGCCAATTCCTCGCCCGCCGCGGCGATCTCCTGCTTGCGGATCACGTTGTAATGGTCGCGCTGCACGACGTGGCTGATCTCGTGGCCCAGCACCGCCGCCACCTCACCGTCATCGGCGAGCAGGTCGTACAGGCCGCGCGTGATCAGCACATAGCCGCCGGGCGCGGCGAAGGCGTTGACTTCGGGCGTATCGATGATGCCGAAGGTCCACGGCAACTCCGGGCGCGTGGTGTGCGAGGCCATCCAGCGGCCGATCTGGTTGACCCGGCGCTGTGCCGTATCGTCGGGCCATAACCTGGCTGCACCGAGGATGCGACCGGCGATCTCCGGCCCGAGCGCCAGTTCCTCCGCCGTCAGTTCCTCCTCGGATTTCGGAATCACCTTGTCGGCGACGCCGAGCGCCGAGTTGCCGAGCGCGCCGCCGCCCAGGCTCGACAACAGGCTGCGTGCGAACGACAGGCCGCCGCGTTTCTGGGACTGGCTCGCGCTCTTGTTTCCGCCGGCCGCGACCGGTTTCGCTTCAGCGGCATAGGCGACCTTGGTATCGCTCCAGACACTGGCGCGGGCATGCGCGGCGGCCGCTTCCGGGGTCACGCGATACGACTCCAGCTTCGCCAGCTGCGCGGCATCGAAGCTGGCCGACTTGAGGTCGCTCTCGTCCAGGCCGCGCACGCCGGCGGTTTCGGTGACGCGTCCCTTGCCGGCCTTGCCGCTGAACAATGCGCGCATGTTGGCGGAGCCGCTTTCCTTCCCCGAATACGCCATGCGCACGTCGTTGACGCGCACATAGCCTGGCTTGCCCGCGGGCAGTGCGAGCTGGTACCAGAGTCCCTGCTGACCGGAAATCTTCACCGGCGCGTCGCGGTTGAGCTTGACGATGGTCGGCGCGCTGAAGTCGGGCGCGCTGTGGACGTCGACCGAAGGCTTGTGGATCACGGCCGGCATCTCGGCGGCCTGGGCGATGAGCGCCACGGTGCCGGTCGCCAACAGCAAAAAGGAAGTCAGTCGATGACCGGCGATGTGCATGCGCGTACTCCAGATCAGCAATCAAGTAAAACCAGCGATGGATAAAATCAGCGTTCACCAGAATCAAACGTATTCGAGGCGGACAACGGCCACTCTTCGGACGAATTCAGCACCTGTCCGACTGCCTCGCGCACGCGCAGGCGCTCGCCGCGATCGGAACTGTCGAGGTTGTCGTCGATCTCGGCGGCGATCACGCACACCTTCACGGTGCCGTCGTCATCGAGGCGGTCGTCGTGTTCATTGAGATGAACATAGAGCGCATTCAGACCACGCATGGCATCGCGCCGCGCGGAGGCCTGGTCGGCGCCTTTCCACACCAGCAGCATCAGGTCGTCGAGCGTCTCGTGCAGCCAGCTCTTGCGCTCGACCAAGCCTTCGAGCATCACCGCACCGCTGCCGGCATACAGGAAGCGTCGCAGCCGCCGGCGATACTCGCGCCGGCGCAACGATGCGGAGGCCGGGTCGAGCGACGGATAGGCGACGAAGCGCAGCCGCGCCAGCACCAGCCAGCGGTCCTGGTCGGGGTCGAACTCGGCGAGGAAATCGCCGTTGCCGACCGCGCGTCCGCGCTGCACCCCGGCATACAGCCGGCACAGGCCGAAGCACAGGCTGACGAAGCCGATCGAGGCGTAAATATCGAAGAACGCGCCGAACAGCGTCAGCCCGGCGAATGCAGTCACCAGCAGCACGAGGTTGACCGCGACGAAGATCGAATCGATGTCGTTGGCCGGTTCGCCGCGATGGAAGGCGAACACGGCCAGCAACACCAGCACGCCGGCGAGCACGTACTTCACCCACGCCGGCGGCATCCAGATCGCGCTGCCGGTGACCAGCGCCTCGGTGGCCTCGCCCAGCACCTCGACGCCCGGCATCGTCGGATCGACCGGTGTCGGCTTGGCGTCGTTGAGGCCGGAGGCAGTGTAGCCGACCAACGCGATACGGCCGCGCAGCGGCGGCAGCGGGCTGCCCTTTTCGCGGCAGATCCGCTGGCCTTCGATCAGGTCGGCGGCACTGATGCTGGGCAGGCGCGAGCGCGAACGCCAATTGACGCGCACCGAAGCGGGAAACGATGCCGGCGCGCGTTTGCTGCCGAACACTGCCAGCTGCAGCGGCAGCGACGGAATCGCCCAGTCGCCGGCTTGCTCGCGCAATGGCACATCACGCAGCACACCGTCCTGATTGCGGGTGATGTTGGTCACCGCGCTGTGCAGCGCCATGGACTTGCCGTAAGGCGGCAGCAGCGCCAGCTTCGGCCCCGGCGCCCTGGCGTTGGGATTGACCTCGAACGCATTGGGCGCGAATGCCGCGTGCAGCGGCGTGTCGTAATCTGCATCCACGCGCGAGGAGCCGAACACGAAGCGCCCGGCGCCGCCTTCCGCCATCGCCTCAAGAGTGGCGTCGCCGAGTGGATCCTGCGGTGACGGATCGGCGAACAGTACGTCGTAACCGACCGCTTTCACGCCGGCGCGGTCGAGACTGTCAAGCAGATCGGCATGGTGTTGCCGGCTCCACGGCCAGCCGCCCTCGCCGCGGTTGCGGTAATAGTCGATCGAACAATCATCGATCTCGACGATGACCACGCTCCCGGAAGGTTTCGGCTCGAACGGACGCCACTGGATCACCTGGTCGAAGATCGCATTCTCGGCGGCGTCCAGCGAACGCGTGTGCGACCAGTCCCAGCCCAGCCAGGCGATCGCGCCGATCGCCAGCAGCGGATAGAACGCAAACCGGAGCCGGAGCGCGAATCGCGAGAACGGGCGTTTGTACCAGCGCTCGGCCCGGGTCCAGAACGCGATGAAGCGCTGCGCCGAGGTCGCCATTGCGGCATCGATCCAGGACAACAGCCCCCGCAGCATCCTCCCCAGCATCGTCCTTCCGCTTCTTCCTTCCACTTCCCCGGCGCGACTCCACGCCGGCAAAGACTACGATGAAACCGCGGGAAATGGGGTCAGAGTGACAACGCACCCGGCATCTTCGACCGAACGGGATCTCACCTGCGAAACTTCACTCTGACCCCATTTCCCGCATTTCGCGTCAGCTTCGGCGCTCGATGGCGTGCTGGCCGAGCGCAGCCAATGCCGCAGTACGTTCACCGAACGGGGCCAGGGCGGCAGTCATCGCCGCGTCCAGTTCGCGCAAGCGAGCGCGCGAGGCTTCGACGCCGAGCAGCGCCGGGAACGTTGCTTTCGCCTGAGCGACATCCTTGCCCGCGGTCTTGCCGAGGGTGGCGCTGTCGCCTTCGATGTCGAGCAGATCGTCGCGGATCTGGAAGGCCAGGCCGAGCGCGTCGGCGAAGGCATCCAGGCGCTGCAGCGTGGCGGGATCGGCATTTGCCGCGATCGCGCCGAGCCGCACCGATGCGCGCAGCAGGGCGCCGGTTTTCAGCGCGTGCAGGCGTTCAAGATCGCCGGGGGAAAAGGGGTCAGAGTGAATTTCGCACCCACCATCTCGGCCCGGGCGAGATCTTCCCTGCGAAACTTCACTCTGACCCCTTTTCCCGGTCGCGTCGATATCGAGCGCCTGGCCGCCGCACATGCCGCGCGCGCCAGTGGCGACGGACAACTCATGCAGCATCGCCACGCGCGCGTCCGCGGCGAGCGGCGCGGTTGCGAGCAGCTCGAATGCCAGCGACTGCAGCGCGTCGCCGGCGAGGATCGCGGTGGCCTCGTCGAAGGCGATATGCACGGTTGGCTTGCCGCGACGCAGCGCGTCGTCGTCCATCACCGGCAGGTCGTCGTGCACCAGCGAATAGGCGTGGATCAGTTCGACCGCCGCGGCGGGTGCGTCGAGCGCTGCTTCGTCTGCGCCGAACGCGGTGCCGGTGGCATAGACCAGCAGCGGCCGCATGCGCTTGCCGCCATCGAGTGCGGCATGGCGCATCGCGGCGTGCAGGCGTTGCGGCGACAGCGCGGCTGCAGGCAGTGCAGCAGCGAGGGTGGCGTCGACGCGTGCGCGCCAGGCGCCGAAGCGGATATCAGGCATCCGGCGACGGCGTGCCGGCGAACGGCTCGGCGCTGTCCGGATTGTCCGGATCGCTGAGCAGGCGCACGCGCAATTCGGCCTGTTCCAGCGCCGACTGGCAACGCCGGTACAGGCCGACGCCACGCTCGTAGGCGGCCAGCGATTCCTCCAGGCTCATCTCGCCGTGTTCCATCTTCTCGACCAGTTGCTCGAGGGCATCGAGCGAGGTCTCGAAATCAGCGACCGGAGAGATTTCGGATGTGGGTTTGCGCGCCATGGGCGAAGTGTAAGGGAACAAGCCGCCATGCAGGAATGGTAGTGCCGAGCTTGCTCGGCAGCCCGCGAAAGCAGCCGAGCAAGCTCGGCTCTACATTTCCATGTGGCGGTCTGGCCCCTGCTCAGCCGGACCAAACGAGTCGCGCGCCGTGGGCCCGCAGCCAGGTGTCGAAGTGGCCTGCGTACAGCAAGTCGCCCGCGGCCAGTACCTCGCCCTCGGCGCTCGACAGCAGCGGCAGCCGTTCACGCTGCCATGGAGGCACGCCCAGATCCTGCAGCACATGCTTGAGCGCGTGCGAATGTCCACGGCCGGGCAGGGTGATGCGCTCGCCGCCCTGGCGCGCGCAGAGCAGCAGCGGCGCATCGAACTGCCTTGTGCCTTCCAGTGCCAGCGCGCCGCCATCGGGCAGCAGCGCCGGTGCGTGGCCGTCCCAGCGCAGCGTCCAGTCGCGCGGCAATGCAGCACGTTGCCGGTCTGCGTGCAGCACTCCGCGCCAGCGCCGGATCACGGCGTGCTGCCAGGCGAATTCCGCGACACGGTCGGCAGCGGCCGGGAGCAACTCGTTTTCGATGCGGGCAATGCCTGCGGCGGGTAATGGCGGCAATGTCAGTTCCGCGATCCAGCGCCGCAGCACGCGCGCGCGGCGCGCAGCCGGCAGCTGCGACAACGCTGTCACGTCAAGCGTGCGTGGATCGTCGCTGCGCACAGCAGTCAGTGCGCGTGCATCCTCGGCATCCAGCAGCTCGACTGTGTCGCCGCTCAAGGTCGCACTGCGCGCGAACGCTGCATCGACATGCGGCCAGCGTTCGCGCAGCAGCGGCAGCACGCGATGACGCAGGAAATTGCGGTCGAGGCTGGTGTCGGCGTTGCTGGGATCCTCGATCCAGCGCAGCCCGTGTTGTTGCGCATAGGCCAGCAACTGCGCACGCGACAGGTCGAGCAGCGGCCGCCACAGCCAGCCGCGACCGAAGCGCCGCCACGGCCGCATCGCCGCCAGTCCATCGGGGCCGGAAGCCCGCAACGCGCGCAGCAGGAACGTCTCGGCCTGGTCGTCGCGATGGTGCGCGAGGGCCAGCACTTCGTCGTCGCCAAGCTCGGCTTCGAATGCAGCATGCCGCACCTTGCGCGCTGCGGCCTCGAGGCCGTTGCCGGCACCGTGCGCGACCGTAACGCGGACCACGGTCAGTGGAACATCGAGCGCGTCGCAAATCCGTTCGCAATGCACGGCCCAGGCATCGGCATCGCGATGCAGGCCGTGGTGGACATGGATCGCGCGCAGTCCGGATTCGTGGACTTGCGTGGATGCAGCGCAGGCGTGCAACAGCACGGTCGAATCCAGTCCGCCACTGAAGCCGACCACGATCGGCCGGCCATCATCGCGCAGCAGCCGCTCGGCGAGCGCGGTCACCGCGCCTGCGGCTTACGCCGCCTCGTACGCGCCGTAGCCGCGCAGGCGTTCATAGCGACGTTGCAGCAGCGCGTCGATCGGCAGCTGTTGGAGCGCGTCGATTTCGTTGAGCAGCACGGCCTTCAGGCGCCTGGCCATCTGCGCCGGCTTGCGGTGGGCGCCGCCGATCGGCTCGCGCACGATCTTGTCGATCAGGCCCAGTTCCTTCAGGCGCTTGGCGGTGATGCCCATCTGCTCGGCGGCGTCCCTGGCCTTGTCGGGGGACTTCCACAGGATCGAGGCGCAGCCTTCGGGAGTGATCACCGAATAGGTGCTGTATTCGAGCATCAGCGTGCGGTCGCCGACGCCGATCGCCAGCGCGCCGCCGGAGCCGCCTTCGCCGATCACGGTGCAGACGATCGGGGTCCGCAGTTCGGACATCTCCATCAGGTTGCGTGCGATCGCCTCCGATTGGCCGCGTTCCTCGGCGTCGATGCCCGGCCAGGCGCCGGCGGTGTCAATGAAGGTCAGCAGTGGCAGATGGAAGCGCTCGGCCATCTTCATCAGCCGCAACGCCTTGCGATAACCCTCCGGTCGCGGCATGCCAAAGTTGCGGCGGATCTTGGCCTTGGTGTCGCGGCCCTTCTCGTGGCCGATGACGACCACGCTGCGGCCG
>DASZZT010000113.1:0-16381 GCA_035543275.1 Luteimonas sp.
CGCGAGTACCTCGATCAGCTGTATTTCGATTCGTGGGTCGCCGACGATCGTGCACTGCGCTACCTGCTCGACACCTGCGGCGTGTCGCGGGTGATGCTCGGCACCGACTATCCGTTCCCGCTCGGCGAGCAGGAACCCGGCGCGGGCATCGCCTCACTCGGCCTGTCCGAAGCCGACCAGGCGCGCCTGTACCACGGCACCGCGCTGGAATGGCTCGGCTTGTCGGCTTCGAGATTCTCATGATCCCTGTAGGAGCGCCCCATGCGTTTATAGAGCATGGGCGCGATGCCTTTGTTCTTGCGCCAATCAAGGGCATCGCGCCCATGGGGCGCTCCTGCAGAATCACGCACAATCCGTGACCATGACCGATCTATTCTCCGACGGCTATGCACGTGCGCAGGACGCTGCCGATCCGCTGCGCGCACTGCGCGACGAATTCCACATCCCGCTGCACGATGGCCGCGACCAGGCCTATTTCTGCGGCAATTCGCTCGGCCTGCAGCCGAAAGGCGCGCGGGCAATGGTCGAGGAAGTCCTCGACAAATGGGCACGCGACGCCGTCGAAGGTCATTTCCGCGAACCGGCGCCATGGATGCCTTACCACGAACTGGTACGCGAACCGCTCGCGCGCCTCGTCGGTGCGCTGCCATCGGAAGTGGTGGCAATGAACTCGCTCACCACCAACCTGCACCTGATGATGGTCAGCTTCTACCGGCCCACGCGCGAACGCCCGGCGATCCTGATGGAAGCCGGCGCGTTTCCGTCCGATCGCCATGCACTGGAATCGCAGGTCCGGTTCCATGGCTTCGATCCAACGATCGACCTGATCGAGCTCGAACCGGACGAAGCCGACGGTACGTTTTCGATGGCCGCGATCGAGCGCGCGATCGCCGAACACGGACCACGCCTCTCGCTTGTCCTGTGGCCGGGTGTGCAATACCGCACCGGACAAGCATTCGACCTGGCCGCAATCGCGCGGCTCGCGCAGGCGCAGGGAGCGGTCTGCGGCTTCGATCTTGCCCATGCGGTCGGCAACCTCGATCTCGCCTTGCACGACAGCGGCGTCGATTTCGCGGTGTGGTGCCACTACAAATACCTCAACAGCGGCCCGGGTGCGGTCGCCGGCTGCTTCGTGCACGAACGTCATGCAGGCACCGATCGCCCGCGCTTCGCAGGCTGGTGGGGCCATGACCAGACGACGCGCTTCCGCATGGGGCCGGACTTCGTGCCAACACCCGGCGCCGACGGCTGGCAGCTCAGCAATCCGCCGATTCTCGGCCTGGCGCCGCTGCGTGCGTCGCTCGACCTGTTCGATCGCGCCGGCATGCACGCATTGCGCGAGAAGTCACTGCGGCTGACCGGCTATCTCGAAGCACTGATCCGCGAACGTCTCGCCGAGACCTTGCAGATCGTCACCCCGCGCGAGCAGGAACGCCGTGGCGCGCAGCTGTCACTGCGGGTAATCGGCGGACGCAACACGCCTGATAGAAGCCGTGGCCGCGCGCTGTTCGAACACCTGGCCAGCGTCGGCGTTCTCGGCGACTGGCGCGAACCGGACGTGATTCGGAGCTCGCCCGCGCCGCTCTACAACACCCACGCCGACGTGCTGCGCTTCGTGCGTGCGGTCGATGCGTGGCGAGGCGCTACTTCATGAAGACGCCACGCCACCTCACCATAATCGGCGCCGGCCTCGCCGGCGCGCTGCTTGCCACATTGCTGGCGAAGCGCGGTTGGCAGGTCGATGTCTATGAGCGCCGCGGCGATCCGCGGGTACATGGCTACGCCGGCGGCCGCTCTATCAACTTGGCATTGGCCGAACGCGGTCTGCATGCGCTGCGCAGTGCCAACGCCGACGCTGCCGTGCTCGACAAGGCGGTGATGATGCGCGGGCGCATGGTGCATTTCCTCGATGGCAGCCAGGAGCTGCAGCGTTACGGCCGCGACGATTCCGAGGTGATCTGGTCGGTCAGTCGTGGCGAGTTGAACATCGTGCTGCTTGATGCGGCCGAGGCCGCGGGCGCGCGGGTACATTTCGACCGCCGCCTCGACAGCGTCGACTTCGACTGGCGCACCGCGCATTTTGTCGACGACCGCGACGGCAACGAACACGCCCATGCGTTCGAAGCGCTGATCGGCGCCGACGGCGCCGGCTCGGCGCTGCGCACCGCGATGGCGCGTCAGACCGGGCTCGGTGAGCGTTTCGAGCCGCTCGGGCATTCTTACAAGGAACTGGAAATCCCGCCGACGGCCGACGGTGATTTCGGCATCGAACCCAACGCCCTGCACATCTGGCCACGCGGCCGCTACATGTGCATCGCGCTGCCGAACGACGAACGCACCTTCACCGTGACGCTGTTCCTGCCCAACGAGGGCGACCCCAGTTTCGCCACGATCCGCAACGGCGGCGATGCACGCGCCCTGTTCGAACGCGACTTCGCCGATGCCCTGCCGTTGATCCCCGAACTCGAACGCGACTTCGAGCAGAACCCCGCCGGCCTGCTGACGACGCTGTACCTCGACCGCTGGCACATGGATGGCAAGGCGGTGCTGCTCGGCGACGCGGCGCACGCGATGGTGCCGTTCCACGGCCAGGGCATGAACTGCGCGTTCGAGGACTGCGTGGCGCTGGCCGCGCATATCGATTCGGGCGCAGACTTTGAAACCGCGTTCGCCGCGTTCGAGGCCGAGCGGCGTCCCAATGTACTGGCGATCCAGGCGATGGCGCTGGAGAACTATCTGGAAATGCGCGCGCGCGTCGACGACGCCGACTATCTGCTGCAGCGTGCGCTGGAGCGGCAACTGGCGGAGCGTCACCCGCAGCGCTTCGTGCCGCGCTATGCGATGGTGACGTTCCGGCGGTTGCCGTATGCGACCGCCCTCGAGCGCGGCAAGGTGCAACGCGCGTTGTTGGTCGAGGCCACGCGCGGTCGCGATTCGCTGGATGCCATCAATTGGGGCTGGCTCGACGCCGAGGTCGCACGCCGCCTGCCGCCGTTGCCTACGGAGGCCTGAGCAAACGTGCATCGCAGTCTCAGCGGGCGACACGGCGCCGTGCCAAGCTGACTTACCAGGACTCCGTCACCCAACATGCCCGCCAGCTTCCTGTTCTACGACTTAGAGACTTTCGGCAGCGATCCGCGCCGCACCCGCATCGCGCAATTCGCGGCGATTCGCACCGACGTGGACCTGAATCCGATCGGCGAGCCGATCAGCGTGTTCGCCAGGCCCGCAGACGACCTGCTGCCTTCCCCCATCGCCACCCTCATCACTGGCATCACCCCGCAGGCTGCACTGCGCGATGGTGTCAGCGAAGCGGAACTGTTCGCGCTGATCTTCGATGAGATGTCGCAGCCGGAAACCTGCAGCGTCGGCTACAACTCGCTGCGTTTCGACGACGAGTTCGTCCGTCATGGCCTATTCCGCAACTTCCACGATCCCTACGAGCGCGAGTGGCGTGGCGGCAATTCGCGTTGGGACCTGCTCGACGTATTCCGGCTTGCCCATGCTCTGCGCCCGGACGGCATCACCTGGCCGCAGCGCGAGGACGGCGCGACCTCGTTCAAGCTCGAGCATCTGGCCGAGAAGAACCAGGTGCGTACCGGCGACGCCCACGAAGCGCTGTCGGACGTGCGCGCTTTGATCGAGATGGCACGCAGGCTCAAAGCTGCGCAACCGCGGCTGTGGGACTACGCGCTGAAGCTGCGCGACAAACGCTACGCCGCGCAGCTATTGGATATCGTCGGCATGACGCCGGTGCTGCATGTGTCGCAGCGATTTCCCGCGAATCGTCTCTGCGCCGCACCGGTGCTGCCGCTGGCGCGGCATCCGCGCATCGACAACCGCGTGATCGTGTTCGATCTCGGGCAGGATCCAGAACCCTTGCTCACACTCGATGCGGACGCCATCGCAGACCGCCTCTACACGCCGGCCGCAGACCTCCCCGAGGGCGAAACCCGCATCGCGCTGAAGGAAGTGCACCTCAACCGCTGCCCTGCGCTGGTCGCCTGGGACCATCTGCGCGAGGCGGATTTGCAGCGGTTGTGCATTGATCCGGTCATCGTCGAACAGCGCGCAGCACATCTGCGCGCGGTCGGTCCCGCACTGGCCGAGAAGGTGCGCCGCGTCTTTGCCGGCGAGCGTGAGCGCGTACCATCGGACGTCGATGCCTCGCTCTACGATGGCTTCATCGGTGACGGCGACAAGCGCCTGTGCGGCGACGTGCGCGCCACGCCGCCGGAAGCGCTGGCGGCACGGACGTTCGCATTCCGCGATCCGCGCCTGCCGGAGCTGCTGTTTCGCTACCGCGCCCGCAACTGGCCGGACACGTTGTGGGCCGACGAGCGCGAACGCTGGGACGCGTATCGCCGCCAGCGCCTGGGTGGCGAGTCGGGCCTTGCGGAACTCGGCTTCGAAGGCTTCCGCGCCGAACTGGCAACCCTGCGCGTGGCGCATGTAGGTAACGGCGCGAAACTGGCGCTGCTCGACCAGCTCGAAGCCTGGGGCAACAGCATCGAAGCCAGCCTGCGATGACCTACTTCACCGACAAGTCTTTCCGTTTCCTGCGTGGCCTCGCACGCCACAACAACCGCGACTGGTTCCTCGCGCACAAGGCCGACTACGAGACGCACGTCCGCGGCCCGTTCCAGAAGCTGCTGCTCGACCTGCAACCGGCGCTGGCTGAGGTCAGCCCGCACTTCCGCGCCGAAACGAAACCGGTCGGCGGCTCGCTGTTCCGGATCCAGCGCGACACGCGCTTTTCCGGCAACAAGGCCCCGTACAAGTCCTGGCAGGGCGCACGCCTGTTCCATGAGCGCAGCCGCCAGCTCGAGGCGCCGTCGTTCTATCTGCACCTGCAGCCGGGTGAGTGTTTCGTCGGTGCTGGCATCTGGCACCCGCAACCGGAGACGCAGCGCAGGTTGCGGCAGTTCATCTTCGACAACCCAGGCAGCTGGAAGACCGCGGCGCATGCGCCCGCATTCCGGCGTCGCTACGACCTGGAATCCGGCGAGATGCTGGTGCGGCCACCGCGTGGCTTTCCGCCAGAATTCGAATTCATCGATGACCTGAAGCACAAGAATTTCGTCGCGGTGCGCGCAATCGACGATACGGTAATGACCGGCCCTCGCCTGCGTCAGGTACTAACCGCCGATCTCGCTGCGCTGGCGCCGTTCGTCGATTATCTTTGCGCTGCGCTCGAGCTGGAGTTCTGATTTTGTAGGAGCGGCTTTAGCCGCGATCTGTTGATTTTCGCGCAAAGCTCGCGGCTAAAGCCGCTCCCACAACAACCCGGAGTTGCCATGAAGAAATGGATCGCACTCGTTCTCGCGCTGCTGCTCGCGCTTACCACCTATGTCGGCTTTGGGCCGTACCTCACCGTGCGCGCGATCCGCATTTCGGTAAAGGCACAGGACGCCGCGGCGCTGTCCGAACAGGTCGACTTCCCGGCGCTGCGTGCCAGCCTGAAGGTGCAGCTCAGCGACCGGCTGGTGCGCACGGCTGGCTCCGAGTTGCAATCCAATCCGTTCGCCGCGTTCGGGCTGT
Source organism: Luteimonas sp. (assembly GCA_035543275.1). Lineage (GTDB taxonomy): Bacteria > Pseudomonadota > Gammaproteobacteria > Xanthomonadales > Xanthomonadaceae > Cognatiluteimonas. The sequence continues at coordinate 5,542 of DASZZT010000113.1, forward strand.
CGATCGCCAATGGCTTTGTCGGCGGCGCGGTCGATGCGATGGTGACGCCGATCGGACTCGGCGCGTTGATGGAAGGCCACAAGGTCTGGAAGCGCGTGGACGACGGCATGTCGCCATCCGACCCGGCTGTTCCGGCACCAGAGCCGCTCCACGACGCGCGCTACCGCTACGAGTCGCCGTCGCGCTTTACCGCAACCGTGCAAGACGACGAAGGACGTCCGGTCGTGTTCGTGATGACCCGCCATGGCCTGCGCTGGAAACTCTCGGATATCCGCCTGCCGCCTTGATCAGCAGCGCCGTGCGAAATTCGTCGCGGCAACGACGCCATCCCCGGCGCAGCGACAACTAACGCGGGTTGGCAACACCGTGCGGCACGTGCCCGGCGGCGACGTGGTCGCGGGCCGAGGCGATGTTGTGTTCGGAATCGTCGAAGAAGATGTCGGCCCCGAACGCATCCAGGAACGGCCCCTTGGCCCGGCCACCCAGGAATAGCGCCTCGTCCAGGCGCACGTTCCATTCGCGCAAGGTCAGGATCACGCGCTTGTGCGCCGGCGCCGAGCGCGCGGTGACCAGCGCGGTGCGGATCGGCGAGGCCTCGCCGGCAGGGAACGCTTGCTGCAGCCGTTGCAGCGCATCGAGGAAACCGCGGAACGGCCCACCGGACAGCGGCTCGCCGGCGCGGCTGCGCTCGTGTTCGGCGAATGCGACGAGGCCATCCTCGCGCGAGACGCGCTCGGATTCGTCGCCGAAGATCACCGCGTCGCCGTCGAAGGCGATGCGCAATTGGTCGAAGCGATGTCGCGGCGCTGCTTTCAACATGGATGCTGCCGGCAGGATCGTGGCCGCTGCCACTCCCGCGGCGAGCGCGTTGCGCACGTCTTCGGCATGCGTGGACAGGAACAGGTCGGCGCCGAACGGGCGGATGTAGGGATACGGCGGCGCGCCGTCGCTGAAGGCTGCACGCCTGATCGCAAGGCCATGGTGTTCGATCGAGTTGAAGATGCGCAGCCCGGTATCGGAAGAATTGCGCGACAGCAGGATCACCTCAACCCGCGGCGCCGGCTCGCCATCGGCGCCAACCGGCGCACCTTCGTTCAATGCGAGCAGCTTGCGCACCAGCGGAAACGCGATCCCGGGCGCAAGCAGATCATCCTCGTGCGCACGCTGGAATGCGCTGTAGGCGGCGATGCCATCGCGCTCGAACAGCGCATGGCTGTCCTCCAGGTCGAACAGCGCACGCGAGGAGATCGCGACGATCAGGGGTTGCGGGCTGGCGACGGGCTCCATGGGTGCAGTATCCGCCGCTTGCGTCTCGGCGGGCGAGACGGCTAGACGCCTGAGGATGCCCGTAGCCGGCGAAAACGGACATTCGCGCACCCGTAGGCTGGGTTGGCATCATCAATCCAGCACTTTGTGGTTTCGTGACCTGCGGATGCCGGGTTGGTGAAACCAACCCAGCCCACGACGACAGGATCGGCCTATGCGGGCAGGGTATTCACACCACAAACTGTTCGCTGAGGATCCGTTCCTCGAGGTTGTGCTCGGGATCGAATAGCAAGGTCACGGTGCGGTCGCGCGATTCGCGAATGGTCACTTCGACCACGTCGCGGACCTCGTGCGAATCGGCGGTGGCGCTGACCGGGCGCTTGTACGGATCAAGCACGCGAAAACGCACTTCGGTCGCGGATTTCAGCAGCGCGCCGCGCCAGCGCCGCGGGCGGAACGCGGCGATCGGGGTCAGCGCGATGACGCTGGAGCCCAGTGGCAGGATCGGCCCGTGCGCGGAAAAGTTGTAGGCGGTGCTGCCGGCCGGTGTTGCCACCATCACGCCGTCGCAGATCAGTTCGTCCAGGCGCGGCTTGCCGTTGAGGTCGATCGCCAGGTGCGCGGCCTGGCGCGTCTGCCGCAGCAGCGAAACCTCGTTGTAGGCGAGCGATCCGACGCTGGCGCCGGATTCGGTCTGCGCCAGCATTTCCAGCGGACGCAGAACGGCGGGTTCGGCCGCAGCGATGCGTTCGCGCAGGCCATCGGCGCGGTGATGATTCATCAGGAAGCCGACAGTGCCGAGTTTCATGCCGTACACCGGCTTGCCGAGGCCGGCGTGCCGATGTAGCGTCTGCAGCATGAAGCCGTCGCCGCCGAGCGCGACCAGCACGTCGGCGTCTTCCGGGGCGTGTTGGTCGTGTTGCGCGACCAGCGTCGCCAGCGCGGATTGCGCGCCGGCGTCGTGACTGGCGAGGAAGGCGATGCGCTGCGTCTGGGTCATCGATGAATTCCCTGCGACTGTGTCTCAGCTTAACGCGGGTTCGCTTCTCGTAGAGTCGAGCTTGCTCGACTGCTCTTGATCAAGGCGCTGGAAAAGGCAGCGGAGCAAGCTCCGCTCTACGAGGTCGAGGACAGTGGCGAAGGCTGCTGTCTTCGGTTAGCCGCGCGAGGCCAGCTGCGACAGCCGCTGTACGGCCACCGAAGCAGTCGGATAGTCCATCGTCTTCTGCGCCGCCAGTTCGTTGAGCATCGCCAGGGTGAAACGCAGCGAGGGGTCGTCGCGTTCCAGCCAGTGTCGGACCTTGGCGTCGGCGTTGGCGCCGGGCATGGCCAGCACCTGCCTGACCAGCGCACGCTGCTGCGCGGCCAGCTCGTCGCGCAGCACGCCGCGGGCGACCGCGTGCCAGCGACCGTCCACGGTGAGAGCGTCGATCTGCTCTTGCAGCCATGGCAGATTGAGCACTTCGCCGAGACGGAAGTGCACCTTGGCGACTTCGACCGGCCGCAGCTTGCGCTCGCGCGCGAGCTCGATGATGTCGCAGGACGCTTCCAGGTACGGCAACGCAGCCAGTTGTCCGCCGAGCTCCGACGGCATGCCCTTGGCTTTCCAGTCGCGCAGGCTGGCCTCGTAACGCGGGCGCTGCGACGCCGGCAGGATGTTCTCGCCGGCGCGGATATCCTTGAAGCCGTCGTGGTAGCGCTCCACCGCAGTGTTGATGTCGGGGATCGCACCGGGGCGCGACAGCAGCCAACGCGTGAACGAGCGCTGCAGCGACCAGATCACCTGCAGGGCGTCGATCTGCGCCGACTCGGGCACCTTGCCGTCAAGCGCGTCGATCTGCACCCACAGCGCGCGCGCGTCGAGGGTTTCGCGGGTGATGGTGAAGGCCTTGGCGACCTCGCCCGGAGTGCGGCCGCTGTCCTCCTGCATACGCAGCAGGAAGGTCGCGCCCATGCGGTTGATGGTCGAGTTGGTCACCGCGGTGGCGATGATCTCGCGCTTCAACCGGTGCTGTTCCATGGCCTTGGCGTACTTCTTCTGCAAGGGTTCCGGGAAGTAGCGCACAAGTTCCTTGGACAGATATGGGTCTTCCGGCACGTCCGAGTCGAGCAGCTGCTGGAACGCGACCAGCTTGGCGTACGACAGCAGCACCGACAGTTCCGGCCGGGTCAGGCCCTGGCCGCGCGCCTTGCGCTCGGCGATCTCGGCATCCGACGGCAGGTATTCGATCTGGCGGTCGAGCAGGCCCTGCGATTCGAGCGTGCGGATGAAGTGCTGCTTGGAGCCCAGGCGCGACACGCTCATCCGCTCCATCAGGCTGATCGCCTGGTTCTGGCGGTAGTTGTCGTTGAGCACCAGCGCCGCGACCTCGTCGGTCATCGACGCCAGCAGCTTGTTGCGATCGTCGAGCTTGAGTTTCTTCTTCTGCACCTCGCCGTTGAGCAGGATCTTGATGTTGACCTCATGGTCGGAGGTGTCCACGCCGGCGGAGTTGTCGATGAAGTCGGTGTTGAGCAGCACGCCGTGCTGCGCGGCTTCGATGCGGCCGAGTTGGGTGAAGCCGAGATTGCCGCCCTCGGCCACCACCTTGCAGCGCAGCGCGCGGCCATCGACGCGCAGCGCGTTGTTGGCGCGGTCGCCGACGTCGACGTTGCTCTCGATCGAACACTTGACGTAGGTGCCGATGCCGCCGTTCCACAGCAGGTCGACCGGCGACTTCAGGATCGCGCCCATCAGTTCGGCCGGGCTCATCGCGGCGATGCCGGCATCGATGCCGAGCGCCGCCTTGACCTGCGGCGTGAGCGCGACCGACTTGGCGCTGCGCGGATAGATGCCGCCGCCTTTGCTGATCAGCTTGGCGTCGTAGTCCGCCCATGAAGAACGCGGCAGCTTGAACATGCGCTGGCGCTCCTTGAACGTCGCCGCCGCATCCGGATCCGGGTCGAGGAAGATATGACGGTGGTCGAACGCGGCCAGCAGGCGAATGTGTTTCGACAGCAACATGCCATTGCCGAACACGTCACCGGACATGTCGCCGATGCCGACGCAGCTGAAGTCCTGCTTCTGGCAGTCACGGCCCATGGCGCGGAAGTGGCGCTGCACCGATTCCCACGCACCCTTGGCGGTGATGCCCATGGCCTTGTGGTCGTAGCCGACCGAGCCGCCGGAGGCGAAAGCGTCATCGAGCCAGTAGCCGTGCGCGCGAGCAATGGCGTTGGCCGTGTCGGAGAAGGTCGCGGTGCCCTTGTCCGCGGCGACGACGAGGTACGGATCGTCGCCGTCATGGCGGACGACATCCTGCGGATGCACCACCTGGCCATCGACCAGGTTGTCGGTGATATCGAGCAGGCCGTTGACGAAGCGCTTGTAGCAGGCCACGCCCTCGTTGAACCAGGCGTCGCGGTTCACTGCCGGATCAGGCAGCTGCTTGCAGAAGAAGCCACCCTTGGAGCCGACCGGCACGATCACGGTGTTCTTCACCATCTGCGCCTTGACCAGGGCCAGCACCTCGGTGCGGAAATCCTCGCGGCGATCGGACCAGCGCAGGCCGCCGCGCGCGACCGGACCGAAGCGCAGGTGCACGCCTTCCACGCGCGGGCCATAGACCCAGATCTCGCGATACGGGCGCGGCTTCGGCAAGTCTGGAACGTGCGCGGAATCGAACTTGTAGCTGACGTAGTCGGCCGGGCCGTCGTCGGCGCGCAGGCCATTTTTGCGCTGCATGTAGTAGCTGGTGCGCAGGGTCGCGTCGATTGCGCCGATGAAGCTGCGCAGGATGCGGTCCTCGTCGAGACTGGAGACGCGATCCATGAGCCCGAGCAGCGCCGCGCGCGCGCTCTCGGCCTGGCGTTCGCGGTTGCCATCGCGCGCATCGATCACCGCCTGCAGCGTTGCCAGGGTGGCGGCATCGCCCGCGGCCAGCGCCTCGAACTGGCGCGTCAAGGCCTGCTGGCCCTGCTTGATCGCAGCCTTGCCTTCGCTGCCGGTAATCGGGTCGAAGCGCGCCTCGAACAGTTCCACCAGCAACCGCACCAGCAGTGGATAGCGGCTGAAGGTCTCCTCGACGTAGCTCTGCGAGAACGGCACGCCGACCTGCTGCAGGTACTTGCCGTAGGCGCGCAGCATCGCCACCTGGCGCCACGACAGCCCGGCGCCGAGGATCAGCCGGTTGAAGCCGTCGTTCTCCGCCAGGCCACGCCACAATTGCGCGAACGCCTCCTCGAAGGATTCGTCGAGACTGTCGACGTCAAGATCGCTGCGGCTGGCTTCTACCTCGAAATCCTGGATGTAGGCGACGCGGTCACCATTGCTTCCGCCGGCATCGCTGCCATCACCATCGCTACGATCCGGGATCTCGATCCGGTACGGATGCTCGGCGATCACCCGCAGGCCCATGTTCTCCATCATCGGCAGCACATCGGACAGCGGGATGTCGTCGCCGAGGCGATAGAACTTCAGGCGCAGGCCGCCGTCTTCGCGGCGCGAGCGGTACAGGCTGATGCGCAGATCGTCGGGCGCCGAGAGTGCGGCGAGGTGCTCGACGTCGGCCGCGGCGATCGCCGGCGTCACCTGCTCGATATAGCCGGCCGGCAGCGCGCGGCCGAAACGGTTGGCCAGCTTCAGGCCGCGCTCCTCGCCGTGAATGGCGACCAGTTGCTCGCGCAGGTCGTCCTGCCAGTTGCGCACGATCTGCGCGAGTTTCGCGTCCAGCGCTGCCGTGTCGACCTCGACTACCTCGCCGCTCCTGGGCCGGACGATCATGTGCAGCTGCGCGAATGGCGATTCGCCGACCTGCACGGTGGTGTCGACATGCTCGCCATGCAGCGCGCGCTTGAGCATCTTCTCGATGCGCAGGCGTACCTCGGTGTTGAAGCGGTCGCGCGGGATGTACACCAGCGCCGAGAAGAATCGACCGTAACGGTCGCGGCGCAGGAACAGCTTGCTGCGCACGCGCTCCTGCAGGCCGAGGATGCCGATGCTGGTGCGCAGCAGTTCCTCCTCGTTGGACTGGAACAGCTCGTCGCGCGGCAACATCTCCAGGATGTGGCGCAGCGCCTTGCCGCTGTGCCCGGTCGGCGTCAGTCCGGATTTCTGCATCACGTATTCGTGGCGCTGGCGCACCAGCGGGATCTCCCACGGCCGGCGGCTGTAGGCGCTGGAGGTGTACAGCCCGAGGAAACGCTGCTCGGCGACCGGGCGCCCCTTGGCATCGAACTTGAGCACGCCGATGTAGTCCATGTAGCCGGGGCGATGCACGGTGGCGCGGGCATTGGTCTTGGTCAGGATCAGCGCATCGACCGAACCGGACTGCGGCATGTAGTGCGCGGCCAGCGTCTTCAGGTCGCGTGGCCTGCCGGCGTCCTTGCAGCGCAGCAGGCCCAGGCCGGAGGCCCCGAGCGGGCACAGCAGGTCGTTGCTCCCCTGCTTCTCGACCGAGTATTCGCGGTAGCCCAGGAAGGTGAAGTGGTCTTCCGCGGCCCAACGCAGGAATTCCTGTGCCTCGGCGCGGCCAGCGTCGGACACCGGCATCTTGCGCGTGGCAAGGTCGTCGGCGACGGCCAGCATCTTTGCGCGCATGGCGTTCCAGTCGCGCACGATCGCGCGCACGTCGTCGAGCACGACATGGATCGCACGCTCGATTTGCGGCATCGCGGCGGCCTGTTGGCGGTCGATCTCCAGATGCATCAGCGATTCGAGATCGCCCTCGCCTACCGCGATCAACTTGCCGGCCTTGTCGCGCTGGAAATTCACCACCGGGTGACCGAGCACGTGCACGCCGATGCCCTGCTCTGCCAGCGCCATCGTCACCGAGTCGACCAGGAACGGCATGTCGTCGGTGACGATCTGCACCACCGTGTGCGGCGACTCCCAGCCGTGCTGCTTGAGGCTGGCGTTGAATACGCGCATCTCGGCGGTGCCCGGCTTGCGTGCGCGCACCATGTCGAGAAAATCGCTGGCCAGCCCTGCCCAGCCTTCCGGACTGTGCAGCACAATCTCCTCGGCGCTCATGCGCTTGTAGAACGAGCGCGCGAAGGCCTCGGCCTGCGCCTGCTGCGCCTTGGGCACGCGCTTGCGCAGCGCGGCGAGGATCGGGGCGAGGGAAATGGCATCACCACGGTCAGCGGCGACGCGAACGGACTTGGTTTTTGCGCTCATGGAAGGGGTCGGTCCATTGCGGATGGAGACATTGCGGATGAAGGTAGCCCGCGCATGGCGCGGGCCGTGGGAATCAACGCAGCCCGGTTTCGTGACGGGCGATGACGAGGCGCTGGATCTCGCTGGTGCCTTCGTAGATCTCGGTGATCTTGGCGTCGCGGAAGTAACGCTCCAGCGGCATTTCCTTCGAATAACCCATGCCACCGTGGATCTGCACGGCCTGGTGGGTGATCCACATTGCCGCCTCCGATGCGGTCAGCTTGGCGACCGCGGCCTCGGTGGTGAAACGCTGGCCCTGGCCCTTCAGCCACGCCGCGCGCAGCGTGAGCAGCAGCGACGCATCGAGCTTGCACTTCATGTCGGCGATCTTGGCCTGGGTCATCTGGAACATGCCGATCGGCTGGCCGAAGGCCTTGCGCTCGCGCACGTATTCCAGCGTCGCCTCGTAGGCAGCCCGGGACAGGCCGATCGCCTGCGAGGCGATGCCGATACGGCCGGCGTCGAGCACGCCCATCGCGATCTTGAAGCCCTGGCCTTCCTCGCCGAGCAACTCGTCGGGTTGCACCACGTAATCGTCGAACTCGATCTCGCAAGTGGCCGAGGCGCGGATGCCGAGCTTGGGTTCGGTCTTGCCGCGGTGGAGGCCGGCGCGGGTGGTGTCGATCAGGAACGCGGTGATGCCGCGCGCGCCCTTGTCGGGGTCGGTCATCGCGAACAACACGATGTATTTCGCCACTGGGCCGGAGGTGATCCAGCTCTTCTTGCCATGGATCACGAAACTGCCATCGGCCTTTTTCACCGCACGGCAGCGCATCGCGGTGGCGTCGGAGCCGGACTGCGGCTCGGTCAGCGCGAATGCGCCGATTTCCTTGCCCTCGGCGATCGCGCGCACATACTTCTGCTTCTGCGCCTCGGTGCCGTGGGTGAGGATGCCATTGCAGAACAGTGAGTTGTTGACCGACATGATGGTCGAATGTGCGGCATCGGCGGCAGCGATCTCGACCATCGCCAACACGTAGGCGATCGGGTCCATGCCGGCGCCGCCGTACTCGGCAGGCACCTCGATCCCCATCAGCCCGTTCTCGCCGAGCAGACGGATGTTGTCGAGCGGAAATTCGCCGGACTTGTCGAACTGTTCGGCGGAGGGCGCGATCTTTTCCTGCGCGATGCGCCGCGCCACGTCCTGGATCATCAACTGCTCTTCGGTGAAGCGGAAATCCACGTCATGCACCCCAAGCCGGAACAAGAATGGAATTGTAGCCGCGCCGAGATGGCACTGGCTTGCCAATCAGTCAAAACGCGCCGCCGCGCGCCAAGGAATTTGAGTTGCAGGCTGTGCACCCAGGCGTGCTGACTTGACCCTGCGCGGCATCGGGCGGACACTTATCGTTATATCGCGATAGGAAGATATAAATGGATCTGGAAGGCTGGTCGAACCGGCTCAAGGTCTTTGCCGACGCCACCCGGGTGCGCCTGCTGAGCCTGCTCGAAGGCGAGGAGCTCACCGTCGCCGAATTGTCGGCGATCACCCAGCTGGCACAGCCGCGCGTCTCCACCCACCTTGCGAAGTTGAAGGAAGCCGGCCTGGTGCGCGATCGCCGCGCCGGCGTGTCGGCGTATTACCGCTTCGACGAGGCCACACTCGACTCGACACAACGCGCGCTGTGGATGTCGATCAGCACCGGCAGCGACGATCCGCTGCTGCGCCAGGACGCCGAGCGCGTGCCGGGCGTGCTGGCGATGCGCGCCGCCGACCAGAACTGGGCCGACTCGGTCGCCGGCGACATGGAACGCCACTACTCCCCCGGTCGCACCTGGGAAGCATTGGCTCGCACTGCGCTGCCGCTGCTGCAGCCGGGCGACGTGCTCGACATCGCCTCCGGCGACGGCGTGCTCGCCGAGCTGCTGGCGCCGCATGCCAAACGCTACGCCTGCATCGACACCAGTCCACGCGTGGTCGCCGCTGCGGCCGAGCGCCTGCGCCGCTTCGCCAATGTCGAGGTGCGCGAGGGCGACATGCATGCGTTGCCGTTCGCCGACGCCAGCTTCGACCTGGTCGTGCTGATGCATGCGCTGACCTACGCCGCCAAGCCTGCACAGGCAGTGGCAGAAGCTGCGCGTGTACTGCGGCGTGGCGGCCGCCTGCTGCTGTCGAGCCTGGCCCGGCACGAGCACCGCGCCGTGGTCGAAGCCTACGGCCACGTCAACCTGGGATTCACCGAAAAAGAGTTGCGCAAGTTCGCGGACAAGGCCGGGCTCTCCATCTCCAGTTGCGAGACGGTGACCCGCGAGAAGCGCCCACCGCATTTCGAAGTGATCTCGCTGATCGGAATCAAGCCGTGACGTTGCCGTGGCTGCATCCGGAGCGGGTGAAGATGCTCGAAGCCGCACTGGCCGAACGCATCATGGTCATCGATGGTGCGATGGGCACCATGATCCAGCGCCATGAGCTGCAGGAAGCCGACTATCGCGGCGAGCGCTTCGCCGAAGGGTATGACGGGTTGTTCGCCAACGAGGGCCATGAGCACGCACCTGGCTGCGGCTGCGAAAGCCAGGACCAGCGCGGCAACAATGACCTGCTGACGCTGACCCGCCCGCAGATCATCGGCGACATCCACGCCGCATACCTCGATGCCGGCGCCGACCTGATCGAGACCAATACCTTCAACTCCACCTCGGTGTCGCTGGCAGACTATCGATTGCAGCATCTGGTGCGTGAACTGAACTTCGAAGGCGCCAGGCTGGCGCGCGCGGCTTGCGATGCGGCGGAAGCAAAGAATCCGTCGAAGCCGCGTTTCGTCATCGGCGTGCTCGGCCCGACCAGCCGCACCGCCTCGCTCAGCCCGGACGTGAACCGGCCCGGCTTCCGCGCGGTCTCGTTCGACGACCTTGCCGCCGCGTACCGCGAAGCCGCGTCCGGCCTGATCGACGGTGGCAGCGATGTGCTGATGGTCGAGACCATCTTCGACACGCTCAACGCCAAGGCGGCGCTGTTCGCTATCGATGATGAATTCGAAGCCCGCGGCGGGCGGCTGCCGGTGCTGATCTCCGGCACGATCACCGACGCTTCCGGCCGCACGCTGTCAGGGCAGACCGCGGAAGCCTTCTGGTATTCGTTGCGGCACGCGCAGCCGCTGTCGATCGGGCTGAACTGCGCGCTCGGTGCGAAGGACCTGCGCGCGCACATCGACATCCTCGCGCAGGTCGCCGACGTCAACATCAGCACGCATCCCAACGCGGGCCTGCCGAACGCCTTCGGCGGCTACGACGAGACGCCCGAGGACATGGCGACGGTGCTGCGCGAATTCGCCGACGCCGGCCTGCTGAACCTGGTCGGTGGCTGTTGCGGCACCACGCCGGAACATATCGCGGCCATTGCCGAAGCAGTGCGCGGGCTGCCGCCGCGACGGATTCCGC
>DASZZT010000114.1:0-18049 GCA_035543275.1 Luteimonas sp.
GAGCTGGTCGGCGTCCGGATTCGACAATGCGGAGGAAGGCACCGGTGTCAGGCCGTCGTCGAACTGGCTCATGCCGGTGTGCGCGACGCGGTGCGAACCGGTGCCGGCCGAGCGCATCAAATAGCCGATCGCGCCCTTGCGGATCGCTGCCGATGGTCCGGCGCGACGGATCTTGCCGCCGATGCCGTAATCGTGGCCGTCGCGGAATTTCTGCATGCGGTAATCGACGAACGCGATCTTGCCCGCGAGCGAACCGGCGGGCGCGGCATCGAGCGCGGCGAGGTCCGGGAAGCGCACGACCTCGCCTTCGACCGTGCCGCCGGGGCTGCCACCGAGCGCGGTCAGCACCAGCTTCTGTGCGCGCGTGCCCAGCACTTCGCCGTGCTCGCTGCGGCGTTCCCAACGCGGGAAGGTGACCGGCTCGGTCCAGACCTTGTCGAAGCCCAGTTGCTTGAACTTCACCTGCGCCCACGCCACCGCGCGTGCGTCGGCCTCGCTGCCGGCCATGCGCGGGCCGACCTCGGTGGTCAGCGACTCGACCACTTTCCAGCCGGTGTCGTCTGCAAGCGCGCGCTCGCGCAGCTGCGCCGCGGTCTGCAACGCCTGCTCCGGGATCCGGGTTTCACGTTGCGCGGCGGCCGCGGGAAGGGTGACGGCGAGGGCGAGCAGCAACGGCGCAAGACGCATGGCGGACTCCGTGGACGGCGGAAACATATGCAGTAGAAGCAGCGAAGCCGCGAGCTTAGCAGCGCGCGGCTTGGCGGCCTTGTGCAACAAGTCACGCCGGCGATGCCGGCGCGGCAGCAATCAGCGCTGAAGCGAATCGCGGATCTCGCGCAGCAGCAGCACGTCTTCCTGCGGCGCAACCACGACTTCGACCGGCGGCTTGCGCAGGCGGTTGTAGGCCTTGAGCACCAGGAAGATCACGAACGCGATGACCAGGAAATCGATCAGGGCCTGGATGAACATGCCGTATTGCACCGCGACCCCGGCGACCTTTTTGCCGGCGGCATCGACGGTCTCGGGTTTGAGCACGTATTTCCAGTCCGAGACGCTGACGCCGCCGAGCGCCACGCCAATGACCGGCATGATCATGCCGTCGACCAGCGCGCTGACGATCTTGCCGAACGCCGCACCGATCACCACGGCGATTGCGAGGTCGATGACACTGCCGCGGGCGATGAACTCCTTGAACTCGCTGATCATTCCCATCGTTGTTCTCTTTGCGCGATGAACGGATTCCTGTGCGGCCAGCCTACTGCGGCGCCAGCGGCGGCGCGATATGTCCGCGCAACTCGACCACGCCATCGAGGCTGGCGACGAAGGCATCGCCGACCTGCAGCGGGCCCACGCCCGCGGGCGTGCCCATGAACACCAGGTCGCCGGCGCGCAGCGCATAGAGCTTGGACAGCTCGTGCAGGATGTCCGGCACGTTCCAGATCAGGTCTGCGAGCGCGCCGTGCTGGCGACGTTCGCCGTTGACCGAAAGGGTCAGCGTGCGCACGGCGAGATCGCCGACCGCGCCAGCGGCGACCAGTGCGCTCACCGGGGCCGAGGCATCGAATGCCTTGCCGGTGTCCCACGGCAGCCCTTTCGCCTTGGCTGCGGCTTGCAGGTCGCGCCGGGTCAGGTCGAGGCCGACCCCGTAGCCGAATACCAATGCCATGGCATCGGCCGGATCGAGGACGCCCGCAGGCGCATCGCGCCCGATCGCGACCACCAGTTCGACTTCGTGATGCAATTCGCGCGTGCCCGGCGGGTAGGGCACGACGCCATCGACCACGATCGCGTCGGCCGGCTTGAGGAAGAACACCGGTTGGCCGCGTTCGGTCGGCGAGGCCGCGACCGCGGCGCCCATCTCGCGCGCGTGGTCGGCGAAGTTGCGGCCGATGCAGTAGATGCGGCGCACCGGGAACATGCCGTCATGCGTGCGGTCGTTCCCGCCGCCATTCCGGACCGCGACGCGCGGCACGGCCGCGGCCGTGATGATGTCGCTCACGCCCGCGGCGGCACAGGCTTGCCGATCACCCGGAATTCGCCTTCGACGATGCCCATGTCGCGGGCGACGGGTTTGCCGCGCAGCTTCCACATCCGTGCCAGCACGCCGACCGCCAGCATCGCGATACCGACGAAGACGCTGAAGAACACCAGCGTCAGCAGCACGCCCAGGCCCAGCAGGCCGAGCGCGATGCGCAGCAGCGGATGACGCGGCTTGCGCAGGACGAAGGCGTTGCGGAACCGGTGGCTGTTGAACAGGCTGCCGTTGAAAAGAGTGCTGTCGAGGCGGAACTGGTAGGCGGACATCGTGGGGAGGCGTCGTGACACAATCGGCGCAGGCCGGGATGACGAGTATCGGGCGAGGCGCCGAGTGGGTTGTGAGAACTTCGTTAAAATCTGATGTGGGGCAGTCTGATATGGGGCAGCCTGATGTGGGGCAGCATGACGCGGAGCAAGCACCGCTCGCGCGCATCGCGCAGATCGAGGACGGCGGCTTCGTCGAAGCCGAAGCCGTGCTCGACGGCGATGCCGAATCGCTGATCCTGCATCGCGACGAAAACAGCGTGCGCGCCTGGCTCAACGTCTGCCCCCATACCGGTCGCCGGCTCGACTGGGCGCCAGGCAAATTCCTCAAATCGAAGGACGGATTGCTGGTGTGCGCCGTGCATGGGGCGAGTTTCGAGCTTGCCGAAGGCAACTGCGTCGCCGGCCCGTGCCGCGGTGATCGCCTGCGTGCGGTGGCGGTCGAGCTGCGCGATGGCGGTGTTTTCCTCGCGTCTGTGTAGTGCCGAGCTTGCTCGGCAACGAGGGCAAATGCAGCCGAGCAAGCTCGGCTCTACAAAGCTGTTTCAGAACATCAGGTTGACCGCGATCACCACGATCGCGGTATAGACCAGCGACAGTGGCGCGCCGACGCGCCACAGCTCCTTCGCGCTGTAGCCGCCCGGGCCGGTGATCATCGACATCACCGGATTGGAGGCGGTGATGAAGTTGTTGGACGCCGACAGCGCGACGATCAGCGCGAACGCGGTCGGGTTGCCGCCGGCGGCCAGCGCCAGGTTGATCGCCATCGGCACCATCACGATGGTCGCGCCGACGTGGCTGATCACCATCGAGAACGCGGTGGTCAGCAGGCCGAGCGCGAGTTCGATCAGCCACAGCGGCAATCCGTGCGGCAGGCGCTCGATGCTGTGTCCGGCGATCCAGGCGGCGGCGCCGCTGCTGTCCATCGCCCAGCCGAGCGGGATCAGGCAGGCCATCAGGAACACCGTCTTCCAGTTGATGGCGGCGTAGGCCTCGTCCATCTTCAGCACGCCGGTGACGAGCATGCCGGCGACCCCGGTCATCAGCGCGATCGAGGCGGGAATGCGCGACGACAGCGCCAGCAGCATGGTAATGGCGAAGATCGTCATTGCGATCTTGAACTTGTGCGGGCGTTGTTCGCCCTTCGGATAGTCGGTGACGACGACGAAATCGCGGCTGGCGGCAGCCTCGGCCAGGTCGGTCCAGATGCTGTGCAGCACCAGCATGTCGCCGGCGCGCAGCGGCAGCTCGCGCACGTTGTCGTGCAGCACGTCCTTGTCACGATTGATTGCGAGCAGGCTGATGCCGCGTTGTTTGCGCAATTGCAGGTCGGCCGCGGTCTTGCCGATGTAGCCGGAGGTCGGCGGCACCACCGCCTCGGAGATGCCGGCGCGGCTGGGATTGAACAGGTCACCGAATTCGCGCAGGCGCGTGGACAGGCGCAGGAAATGGTTCTGCGCGAAGTCGGTGACTTCCTGCTTGGCACCCATTGCCCCGAGCACGCTTCCGACCCAGATGCGCCCATCCGCCGGCGGCGCCAGCCGCGATTCGTTGCCGGTCTTGAGGGCGAGCAGCAGCGGCGCACCATGCAGGGCCTCGGCTTCGCCGATCGACATGCCCACCAAGGGGCTGTCGGCGCTCACGGTCAACTCGAACACGTCGCCGTCGATGCCGTAGGTCTTGGCGAAGTAGCTCTGCGTGCGCGCCGGGGTCACGCCCTTGTCGTCGCCGTCGTCGCGCAGCAGCTTGTCGCCGAAGAAGCGGAAATACAGCAGCGATGCCGCCAGCAGCGCCAGGCCAATAGGCATCGGCGCGAACATCTTCAGCGGCACCAGCGTGGCCACGCCCGACGGCAGGTTGGCGTTGGCCGCGACCAGCAGGTCGTTGAGCAGGATCAGTGGCGAATTGCCGACCATGGTCAGGCCGCCGCCCATCACGATCGCAGCCGCCAGCGGCAGCAGCATGCGCGAGAGGGTGATGCCGGTGCGCGAGGACAGGCGCGAGAGCACCGGAAGGTACAAGGCCATCACCGACGGGTTCTGCATCACCGAAGAGTTCAGGCCGGCGACCGCGGTGGTCAGCAGCAGCAGCCGCTGCTCGACGCCGTGTGCGCGCCGCAGCAGCCAGCCGGCGAGGCGGTTCAGGGCGCCGGTGCGGTCCAGACCGGCGCCGAGCACCATGGTCGCGATCACGCTCATCACCGCGTTGCCGGAAAAGCCGTTGAACAGCTCTTCCGGCGCGACCAGGCCGGTGAGGCCGAGCAGGACCAGCACGACGAGGGCGACCAGGTCGGCGCGGATGCGCTCGAACAGGAACATCACCATCGTGAAGCCCACCAGCCCGAGCACGAGCTTCATGTCGGTGGTGAGCGTCAGCGCGGTATCCATGCGGCTTCGACGAGTCCTCGTGCTGCGTCAGCAGCGGTCGTACAGCAGATCCCAGACACCATGGCCGAGCTTCTGGCCGCGCGTTTCGAAGTGCGTCTGCGGGCGCCAGTCGGGCCGCGGCACGTGTCCACGTGGGCCGGCACGGTTACGCAGCCCCGGCGTCGCATCGAGCACGTCCCACATCTGTTCGGCATAGTCCTGCCAATCGGTCGCAAGGTGCAAGCGGCCATCGGGCGCGAGCTTGCGCACCAGCAGCGCGGCGAACTCCGGCTGCACGAGACGGCGCTTGTTGTGGCGCTTCTTGTGCCAGGGGTCGGGAAAATAGATGCGGATTTCATCAAGTCCGGGCTCATCGAGGCTGGCATCCGCGATTTCGCTGGTCAGCACCTCGACCGCGTCGCGGTGATAGAGCCGGACGTGGTCGCTGCCATCGGCGGCAAGCGCGTTGAGCAGCCGGCCGACGCCGGGCGCGTGGACCTCGATGCCGATCAGGTCGCGTGCATGGTCCTGGCGCGCGGCGAAGCGCAGCGCCTCGCCATTGCCGAAGCCGATCTCCAGCACGCGCCGGGCCTTGCGCCCGAACACGGTGTCGAAGTCGCGTGGCCGGCCCCCGCTTTCAACAGGCATGAAGTCGAGGCCGAAGCGCGGCCACAGTTCATCGAATGCGCGCTGCTGCGCCGGCGTGAAACGGCCCTGGCGCAGGACGAAACTGCGCACCTTGCGGTGGCCTTCCTCGACGGTGAAAGGCTTGAGCGGCGCCTTCAGCTTGGGTCCGTTGGAGGAAGGCCCCGACATCACCCGATGAGCCCGTCCACCGGCGACGACGCGCTCGCAAACCGCTTGCGCGGAATGCGCCCGGCCTTGAACGCGGCGCGGCCGGCCTCGATCGCAAGCTTCATTGCATGGGCCATCAGCACCGGGTCTTTCGCGCCGGCGATCGCGGTATTCATCAGCACGCCGTCGCAGCCCAGTTCCATCGCGATCGCGGCATCCGACGCGGTGCCGACGCCGGCATCGACGATGATCGGCACCTTGGCGTTCTCGACGATTTCCAGCAGGTTGTAGCGGTTCTGGATGCCCAGGCCCGAGCCGATCGGCGCTGCCAGCGGCATCACCGCGACGCAGCCGATCTCTTCCAGGCGCTTGGCCAGGATCGGGTCGTCGGAGGTGTAGACCATCACCTCGAAGCCGTCCTTCACCAGCGTCTCGGCAGCGGCCAGGGTCTGCACGACATCGGGGAACAGCGTGCGCGCATCGCCAAGCACTTCGAGCTTGACCAGCGTGTGGCCGTCGAGCAGTTCGCGTGCCAGCCGGCAGGTGCGCACTGCATCGTCGGCGCTGTAGCAGCCGGCGGTGTTGGGCAGGATCGTGTAGCGGTCCGGCGGCAGCACGTCGAGCAGGTTCGGCTCGCCCGGATTCTGCCCAATATTTGTACGGCGGATCGCGACGGTGACGATCTGCGCGCCGGCAGCTTCGGTGGCGCGGCGGGTCTCGTCGAGGTCCTTGAACTTGCCGGTGCCGGTCAGCAGGCGCGAGCGATAGCGGCGGCCGGCGATGATGAGGACGTCGTCGGAATCGGCGAAAACAGTGGAATTCGTCATCCGCGAATGTTAGCAGCCATGACTCGCGCAGGACCGCTGATCAGCCGCGTCGACCGGTGATTCTTCGTGCATCGATTCGCTCAACCGCCGCCGAGCGCATGCACGATCTCGACCCGGTCGCCCTCGTGCAGCACATGCGTGGCGTGCGCGCTGCGCGGCACGATCGCGCCATTGACCTCGATCGCGACCCGGCGTTCGGCCAGGCCGGCGTGCAGCAGCAGCTGCGCCAGGTTGTGGGCGTCGGGGAGGGGAGTGGGTTCGCCGTTCAACAGGATGTACATGCCGCCATTTTCGCGATTCCGCCGCCGGCTTGCAGCTGCCGCGTTCGCCCGCCGCTATTTTGGTTGAGCCGTGGCAGGGTTCGTGAAACGATTCGCCCCATCCGGTAGCGTATTGATGCGCCCGGCCGCCCGACAGACCCAGGAGAGCTACACGATGTCGTCATTACGGCCCTACTACCGCTCCATCCTCGTCGTGGCGCTTGCCTTGGCGGCAACTCCGGCGCTGGCCGAGACCTCGTTCTCGCAGACCGTGTTTTTCGGCGACAGCCTGACCGATTCGGGCTTCTACCAGCCGTTCCTGATCGAGAACTTCGGCCCTGCGGCTGGGACGGCGGCGCGCTTCACCACCAATCCGGGGCTGGTCTGGGCCGAATACGTCGCGGACTTCTATGGCACCGACGGCTCCCCAGCGTGGCAGCTGTCCTCCACCGGCATCGTGCCGGGCGATGGCAGCAACTACGCCGCCGGCGGTGCGACCGTGGGTCCCGGCCCCGGCTTCCCCCCGACCGTGCCGACCCAGTTCGCGCCCTCGCTGACCACGCAGATCGGCGCCTATCTCAGCGCCAATGGCGGCCACGCCGATCGCAATGCCCTGTTCACCGTCTGGGGCGGCGCCAACGACCTTTTCTTTTACCTCAACGGCGCGACCACGCAGGCGCAGTTCCTGGGCGCGGCGGGGCTGGAGGTCGGACTGGTGGCTACGCTCACCAACGCTGGCGCGCGCTACATCCTGGTACCGACCATCCCCGACGTCGGCACCACGCCGTTCGGGCTGTCGTTGGGGCCGACCGGTTCGGCCGGCGTGACCGCGCTGGTCAATGGCTACAACCAGACCCTGTTCAGCGGGCTGCAGGCCGCCGGGTTGCGGGTCATTCCGCTGGATACGTTTCATTTCATGCGCGAGATCACCGCCGATCCGGGACTGTACGGCTTCACCAACGTCACCACGCCCGCCTGCGGCGCGGCCCCGGCGCTGGGCTGCAATCCGGCCAATTTCGTCGATCCGAACGCGGCCCAGACCTACGCCTTCGCCGACGGCGTGCATCCGACCACCGCCTCGCACCACCTGCTCGCGCAATACGCGATCTCGGTGCTGGAAGCGCCGGGCCAGATCGCGGTGCTGCCACATTCCGAATCGATGGTCGGCCGTTCCCGCGCCGATCGCGTCGCCGCGCACCTGGACGGCAAGCCCGCGGCTGATGGCATGCGCTGGTGGACCGACCTGCGCGGTGACTTCCAGCGCTACGGCGATGGCGAGCAGTACGACGGCGCCGGCCCAAGCCTGAGCGCCGGAGTCGACTGGGCCAGCGGCAATCTCGTCTACGGCGGGTTTGCGGGGTACGGCCGGCAGTCGAGCGACTGGGGCCATCGCGGCGGCAGCTTCGATCAGACCGATGCCTCGCTCGGCGGCTTCATCGGCTGGTACGGCGACAGCGCCTGGGTCAACGGCCAGGTCAGCTACAGCAGACTTGGGTTCGACATGGATCGCGACATCCAGCTCGGCCCGGCCACGCGCACGCATCATGGCTCGACCAACGGCAGCGACGTCAGCGTCGGTATCAACGCTGGCTGGGACTTCGTCCAGGGCGCATGGCGACACGGTCCGGTGGCGTCGCTGCTGTCGCAACGGATCGATATCGACGGTTTCGCCGAAAGCGATCCGACCCTGTCGACCTCGCTGGCCTATCCCAGGCAGAGTTTCGATTCGCTGATCGGCAGCTTGGGCTGGCAGGCCAGTTACACGATCAACGAGCACCTGCGCCCGTATGCGCGCGTGACCTGGGATCGCGAGTTCGAGCAATCACCCGAGGAAGCCTTCGCGCAGGCGCAGTCGATCCCGGGCACGATGCCGTACGCGGTTCCGGGCGCCGCCTACGACCGCAGCTACGGCACCCTGGTGATGGGCGCGCGCACGCAGCTGTTCGGGCTGGATGCCGATGTTGGCGTCAGCGCCACGGGTGCACAGAGCGGCGGCAACAACGCCAGCGTGTTCGCGACCTTCGGCAGCAGCTTCTGATGCTATGGGGCGCGGCACGGGTCGCGCCGCGTTGCCAAGTCGCGCGTGGCGGGCATAGACTGCTTTGCGCGCGGGCGTAGCTCAATGGTAGAGCTGTTGCTTCCCAAGCAACTGACGAGGGTTCGATTCCCTTCGCCCGCTCCAGATTTTCGGCGGCACGGACACGACGGCGGCACGTCCCAAGGGATGTGTCGCCTTTTTTTCTCGCGATGTTGCCTTTGGCGGTGACAGGATGTGTCGCGGTGACAGGATATGGCGATGATCATGCTCGGCTGGCGTGAATGGGTGACATTGCCGGCGCTCGGCGTGGCCCGGGTGCGGGCCAAGGTCGACACCGGTGCACGCAGTTCGGCGCTGCACGTGGACGAGCAATGGCGTTTCACCGACGGCGGCGCGCCATGGGTCGGGTTCCGGCTGACGCCGGGCAAGGCGTCAACTAACGTGATCGAGGCTCGCGCGCCGATCTTCGACGAGCGCGAGGTCGCCGACTCCGGTGGCCATCGTTGCCGGCGCGTGTTCCTGCGCAGCACGTTGCGGCTCGCCGGCCAGGAACGTGAGATTGAAATCAACCTGAGCGATCGTCGCGGCATGCTGTTCCCGATGTTGCTCGGCCGCACCGCGATCGAAGGTATGTTCACGGTCGATCCGGCACGCTCGTTTATCCACGGCCGACCGGCCCGAACCCTGAGTCCGACCGCATGAAGCTCGCCATCCTGTCGCGCAACAGCAAGCTGTACTCGACCCGGCGGCTGGTCGAGGCCGCGCGCGAGCGCCACCACAGCGTGCGCGTGCTGGATCCGCTGCGCTGCTACCTGCGGATCAGTTCCGAGGGTTTCGAGATGCATCACAAGGGCCGGCCGATCGCCGGTTACAACGCGGTGATCCCGCGCATCGGCGCCTCGATCACGCGTTACGGCACGGCGGTGCTGCGGCAGTTCGAGCTGATGGGCAGCTTCACCCCGAACTCGTCCGATGCGATCGCCCGCGCCCGCGACAAGCTGCGCAGCCACCAGCTGCTGGCGGCGCAGGGCATCGGCCTGCCGGTGACGGTGTTCGGCGACAATCCCGACGACACCGTCGATCTGCTGTCGATGCTCGGTCCACCGCCGCACGTGATCAAGCTCACGGAAGGCACCCAGGGCGCTGGGGTGATGCTGACCGAGAAGCCGTCGGCCTCGCGCAGCGTGATCGAGGCGTTGCGCGGCTTGTATGCGAATTTCCTGGTGCAGGAGTTCATCGCCGAGGCCAAGGGCGCCGACCTGCGTTGTTTCGTGGTCGGCGGCGAAGTGGTCGCGGCGATGCGGCGGCAGGCGCCCAAGGGCGACTTCCGCTCCAACCTGCATCGCGGCGGCAGCGCCAAGGCGGTGCGGGTGTCGGAAGCCGAACAGGCGACCGCGGTACGGGCGGCGTCAGTGCTTGGGCTGGGCGTGGCCGGTGTCGACCTGATCCGGTCGAAACGCGGGCCGCTGGTACTGGAGGTGAATTCCTCGCCCGGGCTGGAAGGGATCGAGGCGGCGACCGGCATCGACATCGCCGGGCGGGTGGTGGATTACGTGGCGGCCGGGCACCTGCCCGCCGTGCGTCGCCGCCGGGCAGCCTGACTCCGCGTTTACGCTTTTTTAACGGTGTATCCGACCCGCTTTAACGGGCGTTTAATCGTCCCCCGCGTAGCTTGTCCCGGACCGCAGCTCTGTCTTCTTCAGTCGATTCGTCATCGGGTGACAGCAGATTACGGTAATCGGGTACTACCCTTTTGGCCCAGGCGATGACCTCGCCTGGGCCTTTGTTTTGTGCGCAGGCCGATGCGTGCGGTGGGTTCACAATCCCCTGTGCAAGAATCGGTCAATCACCACCAGCGCCGGAACCGGTCGCCATCATGGCGGTCTGAAGCCCACGCCCAACAGGATAGCCGGATGCGCATTCTCGTCATCGAAGACAACGCCGACATCGCCGCCAACCTCGGCGACTACCTCGAAGAACGCGGCCACACCGTCGACTTCGCCGCCGACGGCATCACCGGCCTGCACCTGGCGGTGGTGCACGATTTCGACGCGGTCGTGCTCGACCTCAGCCTGCCCGGCATGGACGGCCTGGAGGTCTGCCGCAAGCTGCGCAACGAGGCGCGCAAGCAGACACCGGTGCTGATGCTGACCGCGCGCGACAGCCTGGACAACAAGCTGGCCGGTTTCGATTCCGGCGCCGACGACTACTTGATCAAGCCGTTCGCGTTGCAGGAAGTGGAGGTGCGGTTGAACGCGCTGGCGCGTCGCGGCAAGGGCGTGCAGACGCGCGTGCTCGAGGTTGCCGACCTGGAATACAACCTCGACACGCTCGAGGTCCGGCGTGAGGGCCGGCTGCTGCAGATCAACCCGACCGGGCTGAAGATCCTGCAGGCATTGATGGAGGCTTCTCCCGCGGTGGTCACGCGACAGGACCTGGAAACCCGCGTCTGGGGCGAGGAGCTGCCGGATTCGGATTCGCTGCGCGTGCACATCCACGGCCTGCGCGCGATGGTCGACAAGCCGTTCCCGACGCTGTTGATCCAGACCCGCCACGGCATCGGCTACCGCATCGCCGCGCCCGATGTCACCACCTGAGGACGATGCGCCCGCGCGCAGAAAACCCACGCGCTATCGGCGGCGGTTGCGCAGCCGCATCATCCTGTCGTTCCTGCTACTCGGCTTCGGGCTGACGCTGCTGCTGGCGATCGCCACCAACTGG
This sequence comes from Luteimonas sp., assembly GCA_035543275.1. GTDB lineage: Bacteria > Pseudomonadota > Gammaproteobacteria > Xanthomonadales > Xanthomonadaceae > Cognatiluteimonas. The sequence continues at coordinate 11,309 of DASZZT010000114.1, forward strand.
GCCCGCAATCGCGTCGAGGACCAGCTGGTCGAAGACGTGGTGAACCGCAACATCGACGAGTACGCACGCCGCTTCTACAGCAACCCCAGCAAGAATCCCGATCTGCCGGTGCAGCAGATGCTGGCGCGCGTGGTCAAGCGCGATCGTTTCCAGGCGCTGCGCGCGGAGCAGCCGGACTGGTACGCGTTCGGCGACGGCATCCACAACGTCAGCGGCACCGATCCCGACGGCACGCCGTTCTCCTACAAGCTGGCGGTGCGCAAGACGCCGGAGGCCTGGTTTTTCCTCGCCTACGACATGAGCCAGTCGGTGCGCGGCGAGAAGCAGTTCAACAACGCGCTGATCGGCGTGGTTGTGGTGTTCACGTTGCTGTCGTTGCTGGTCGGCTGGTGGGCGGCGTCGCGGGTGATGAGCCCGGTGTCGGAACTGGCGCAGCGCTTGCGCGGTTCCGGGCGCAGTTCGCAGCCCGAAGCGCTGGCGACGCATTTTCCGGACGACGAGGTCGGCCAGCTCGCCAGCGCGCTCGACGACTATGCGATCCGCCTGACCGAGGTCGTGCAGCGCGATCGCGAGTTCAACGCCGACGTCAGCCACGAACTGCGCACGCCGCTGGCGGTGATCAAGGGTGCGGTCGAATTGCTGCTGTCCAGGCCCGGCCTCGACGACAAGGCACGCGTGCGCCTGCAACGCGTCGAGCGCGCCGAACAGCAGTGCACCGACCTGATCAGCGCATTGCTGCTGCTCTCGCGCAACGAGCGTGGCCACGGCGCCACCGACGTCGCCAGGCTCGCAGAACAACTGCTGGATGCGCACCGCGCGCAACTCGGCGGCAAGCCGCTGGAGTTGCGCATCGAAGGCGAACGCGGGCTGGTCGTGGATGCACCGGAAGCGGCGGTCGCGGTGGCGCTGGGCAACCTGATCGGCAACGCCGTCAAGTACACCGTGCAGGGCGAGGTGGTGGTGCGGATGCTCGCGAACGCCGTGGCAGTGGTCGATTCCGGTCCCGGGCTGACCGCCGAGGACGCCGCGCGTCTGTTCGAGCGCGGTTATCGCGGCAACCATGCCGAGCATTCGCAGGGCGGCGGCATCGGCTTGTCGATCGTGCGACGGCTGTGCGCGCTGTATGGCTGGGATGTGCGGGTGGTGCCGGGGGCGGAGCGCGGGGTGGTTGCCACGCTGACGTTTGGCAAGACGTAGAGCGGCGTGAATTCGTAGCCCGGGTCAAGCGAAGCGGACTCGGGCGTTTCGTCCAGATCATAAAAAACCCCGGGTATCGCTTCGCTCCACCCGGGCTATGGCTTACGCGTCTAGCGGTTCGAGCCAGCCGTACTTGTCTGGCGTCTTGCCGTCGAACAGGCCAAAAAACAATTCCTGCATGCGTCTTGTCACCGGGCCCGGCTTGCCGGCGCCGACCTGGCGGCCGTCGACCGAGCGGATCGGGGTGATTTCCGCGGCGGTGCCGCACATGAAAATTTCGTCGCACAGATACAGGTATTCGCGCGGCAGATCGCGCTCGACCACGCTGATGCCGTGATCGCGCGCGAGCGTCATCAGGCTGTTGCGGGTGATGCCGTTGAGCAGCGCGGCGCTGATCGGCGTGGTGTGGAGCGTGCCGTCGAACACCAGGAACAGGTTCTCGCCGGCACCTTCGCTGAGCAGCCCCGTGGACGCCAGCGCGATGCCCTCGCCGAAACCGAGCCGCCGTGCCTCGCGCGCGATCAGCTGACCTGACAGATAGTTGCCGCCGGCCTTGGCGCCGGCCGGGATTGTGTTCGGTGCGAAGCGTTGCCAGCTGGAGACGCAGGCATCGATGCCTTGTTCGAGCACGTCGTCACCCAGGTACGCGCCCATCTTCCAGGCGCCGACCGCGACATCGGTCGGCGTGTCGGCCGACAGGCCGAAACCGCCCAGTCCGCGAAACGCGACCGGCCGCAGGTAGGCCTTGGTCAGCGCGTTGGCTTTCAGCACTTCGCGGCAGGCCGCGTTGATCTCGTCCGCCGTGTACGGGATCGGCATGTCGTAGATCTTCGCCGAGGCGAACAGGCGCTTGCTGTGGTCGCTGAGGCGGAAGATCGCGGGGCCGTCGGGTGTCTCGTAGCTGCGGATGCCCTCGAACACCGACGAGCCGTAGTGCAGCGCATGCGCCATCACGTGCGTGGTGGCCTCGGCCCACGGCTTGATCGTGCCGTTGTGCCAGATCCATTCGGGATACTGCATGTCGGAAATCCATCGGGGGAAGCCGCTATTTTGCCCGAAGAAGGCGCGTCGCCGTTTACCAGGCATCCGCTTGGCTGCGAGTCCTACAAATGCACCCACCAGCAGCCCAGATACTGCCGCAGGCCGAGCACCGTGCGCGATGGGGTGCTGCCGTTGGACAGCGTCTGCTCCAGTCGCAGGCCGATTGGCATCCGTCGTACCGTCGTTTGCGGGTAATAGTCGTCGCCCTCGCCATTCGTGCTGCCCGGGAAGACCGGCACAACATCGACCAGCGGTCGCCGCGCGATCGCGTCCAGTTGGCCCATCACCGCATAGCCGGCACTGCTCGACATGCCGACCCAGTGGTAGACCCCGGCCAGGCGGTTGGCGTCGCCGCTGTCGATCGCTGCGGTCAACTCGTAGATCAGGTCCTGCAGGTTGCGCGCGCAGCCACCGCGATAGAAACGCGCGGCTTGGCCGCCGCTTGCGTGCGGTACGCGATCGGTGGCGCCGATGTCCCCGCAGCGGCGATCGGTAAAGATTGCTCCACCGTCCGGGCCGGTGCAGCGGCGTACCTGCGCATGCGAAGGCAACGACCACAGCATCGCCAGCGCCATAAGCGGCATCAGGATTCGCAAACGGGGCATGGACAGCATCACGGCAGACTAGCGCCTGCCACTGCTTCCCGGAAGGGGGGCGCCGATCAGAAGCGAACGAAATAGCAGCCGGCGTAGCGTTGCACGTCGAAGTCGACCACGGTCGATTGCGCGTCATTCCCCAGCGTCAGTTGCAACATGCCGGCGTTGCCACCGGTGGCCGTCATGTTGGTGGTGGCCATCCATGTGCCATCCGAATCACCGGCCATCGGCGAGGCAGCGATTTGCGCGTTGTAGTAGTGGCTGTCCACCACTGTTTTTCCGAGCAGATGCTGCAGGCGATCGAGCATCCGCTGCCCTTGCTGATTCGACATGCCGACCCAGTAATAGCTTTCGGCGACGCGATTGACATCGCCCAGCACGAGCGCGCCACGCAGGTCCATTGCCAGTTGCGTCGCGCTGCGCGCGCAGCCGCTGCTGGGCGAACGCTGCGATACCTGGGTGCTGGTATCGGACGCATCGAGCGGGGTTGCGGCGTCGGCGTATTGGCCCATTTCGCCGGATTGCGGAACAAATTCTTCGTGCGCGCTTTCTTCGTGCTCGATGCGGGCCAGCAACTCGCCCGACATCGGCACCGCTTTCGCGCCGAAGATGGCGCAGGCCTTGTCGGTATAGACCAGTGAGCCATCAGGCGATTCGCAGCGCTGGATCGCACTGGTGGCTTCCACTGGCGCGGACAGCGGAACCGTCGACAACAACGCGCCGGCAATGAGGGTGGCGAGCAACGACTTGTTCATGAGCGAATCTGCACGCGCGAAGAGGATGCGCGGATGATTCGCCTGTTGTCGTCAATGCAACGTGTGGTTCGTGCTGCCGAACTGAACCTCAGCCCAATTGCGCGAGAACGTTCAGTGTCGGTTTCGAAAGATTCAACGTGTAGAAATGCAACGCCGGCGCACCACCTTCAATCAGCCGCCGGCACAGGTTGGCGACCAGTTCGGCGGCGAATTCGCGGATCGATTCGGCATCGTCGCCATAGGCCTGCATGCGCTTGCTGACCCAGCGCGGGATCTCCGCGCCGCAGGCATCGGAGAAACGCTTGAGTTGCGAGTAGTTGGAGATCGGCATGATGCCGGGGACGATCGGCACTTCGACGCCGAGCTTGCGGACATCCTCGACGAAGCGGAAATAGGCGTCGGCGTTGTAGAAATACTGGGTGATCGCGCCATTGGCGCCGGCGTCGATCTTGGCCTTGAAATTACGCAGGTCGGCGAGCGCGTCTTCGGCCTGCGGATGGATTTCCGGATAGCAACCGACCTCGATATGGAAATGATCGCCGTGTTCGCTGCGAATGTAGGCGATCAGGTCGGAGGCGTAACGCAGGTCGCCCATGCGGGCCATGCCCGAAGGCAGGTCGCCGCGCAGGGCGATGATGCGCCTGCAACCCAGCGCGCGATACAGGCGCAACAACTCGCGGATCTCCTCACGACTGCCGCCCATGCACGACAGGTGCGGCGCTGCGTCGAACGCATGGGTCTGGCGCAGATGGCGCACGGTTTCGGAGGTGTAGCTCAGGGTCGACCCACCGGCGCCGAACGTGCACGACACGTACTCCGGCGAATGCGCCTTGAGCCTGGCCGCCGTGCGGTCCAGCTGCGCGCGTTGCTCGTCGGTCTTGGGCGGGTAGAACTCGAAGGAAATCGGGATCATGGCGGCCTGTCGAGAAGGCTGGACATCGCTTTTGCTCGTCATCCCCGCTTTCGCAGGAATGACGAGCGCGAGATTCCTCAGTAGCGGTAATGCTCGGGCTTGTACGGCCCATCGACCGACACCCCGAGGTAGGCGGCCTGCTCGGTCGTGAGCGTGGTCAGCTTCACGCCGATCTTGTCCAGATGCAGGCGTGCGACTTCCTCGTCGAGCTTCTTCGGCAGGATGTAGACCTTCGGCCCGTACGTGTCCTTGTTGGCCCACAGGTCGATCTGCGCCAGCGTCTGGTTGGAGAACGAGTTCGACATCACGAAGCTCGGGTGGCCGGTGGCGCAGCCCAGGTTCACCAAGCGGCCCTCGGCCAGCAGGAAGATCGCGCGGCCCGGCTTTCCATCAGCATCCTTGAACGTGTACTTGTCGACCTGCGGCTTGATGTTGAGCTTGGTGACGCCCGGCAGCTCGTTCAGCGCATCGACCTGGATCTCGTTGTCGAAGTGGCCGATGTTGCAGACGATCGCCTGGTCCTTCATCTGCGTCAGGTGCGCGATCGTCAGCACGTCCTTGTTGCCGGTCGTGGTGACGTAGATGTCGCCGCGGCCGAGCGTGCTCTCGACCGTGTTGACCTCGAAGCCTTCCATCGACGCCTGCAGCGCGTTGATCGGGTCGATCTCGGTCACGACCACGCGGCTGCCATAGGCGCGCAGGCTGTGCGCGCAGCCCTTGCCGACATCGCCATAACCGCAGACCACCGCGACCTTGCCCGCCAGCATCACGTCCATCGCGCGCTTGAGGCCGTCGGCCAGCGACTCGCGGCAGCCGTAGAGGTTGTCGAACTTGCTCTTGGTGACCGAGTCGTTGACGTTGATCGCAGGCACCAGCAGCTTGCCCTGTTCGGCGATCTGGTACAGGCGATGCACGCCGGTGGTGGTCTCTTCAGACACGCCCTTCCAGTCCTTGACCACGTTGGTCCAGAAGCCGGGACGTTCTTTCGCGACGCGCTTGAGCAGGTTCTTGATGATCTGTTCTTCGTGCGATGCGGCGGGCTCGTCGACCCACTTGCTGCCTTGCTCGAGCTCGTAGCCCTTGTGGAGCAGCAGGGTGACGTCGCCGCCGTCGTCGACGACCAGCTCCGGGCCCTTGTTTCCCGGGAAAGTCACCGCGTCGAGCGTGCAGTCCCAGTATTCCTCCAGCGACTCGCCCTTCCACGCGAACACCGGCGTGCCGGTGACGGCGATCGCGGCGGCGGCGTGGTCCTGGGTCGAGAAGATGTTGCACGAGGCCCAGCGCACGTCGGCGCCGATGTCCTTGAGGGTCTCGATCAGCACTGCGGTCTGGATGGTCATGTGCAGCGAGCCGGTGACGCGCACGCCCTTGAGCGGCTTGGCGGCGGCGTGCTTCCTGCGGATTGACATCAGGCCCGGCATCTCGTGCTCGGCGATGTCGATTTCCTTGCGGCCCCAGCCGGCCAGCGAGATGTCGGCGACCTTGTAATCGTGTTGCGGCTTGACGACTGCGTTCATTGCATTGCTCCGTTCATTGAGTCCGACGTGGGACTCGCATTAAACGGGCGCCGTTGTTGCATGGGAAGCCTTGCCGAGCCTGATTCCGGTCGAACATCGCCGGACTTGCAGCGCCCCTCGGCAGGGCAGGTGTCGATTCTATCGCTTTCTCGCGATGAAAGGATGAATCAGTGCCTCACCCGGCAATCCGTGAAGAACCAAAAATGAGGCTCCGGGTGATCCGAAGACGCCTGCGGACAGTGCGGACCGGACACGTCCTTGCCACCGGCCAGTTCACGTTTCACTACTGGTCGGAGTGGCAGCCTGTGATAGTTTCTCCAATTCACCCTCCTTGCCACCGGCCAGTTCGCGTGTCAGTGCTGGTCGGAGTGGCAGTCCGTGAGCCTGCTCTGCAGTAGCGGCGCGTGCCTTTTTGTCCGAGCCGCTGACTGATGTGTGACTGTTCGCGCGGAAGGACTTATGTCGAAAACCGCCTTTGGTGATGGCGCTGGCGAAAAGCAGGGTGGCCCTGAAGGCATCGTTGAACTTCGGCGCCAGGAAACACTGCTCAAGACGGGCGCCTTGCAAGACGCCATTTTCAACAGCGCCAATTTCTCCAGCATCGCCACCGACGCCAAGGGCGTCATCCAGATCTTCAACGTCGGCGCCGAACGCATGCTCGGCTACACGGCCGCCGAGGTGATGAACAAGATCACGCCGGCCGACATCTCCGATCCGCAGGA
>DASZZT010000115.1:0-31448 GCA_035543275.1 Luteimonas sp.
CTTGTCGAAGTCGAAGTTCACGCCCTTCAGGTCAATCGACACCGGCACCGGGCAGCCGTCCGGACCAATGGTCTGGCCAGCCTGCGAACCAGGGCACTTGTCGTTGCAGTTGTTGACGCCGTCACCGTCGTCGTCCATGTCAGCGCAGTTCGGCGCGACCGGGGCCGGGCCGACCGGGGCCATCGGCTCCGGACCCAGCGGGATCACGACGCCGACCGAAGCCAGGACGTCGTTGAAATACGAATCATCAGGTGCGGCAACGCTGTTGCCGTCGAAGTCGAAGCGCGTGGCCAGCTCGGTACGGATGCCGACGCGGCCGAGGTCACCCTGCAGACCGACGCCGAACTTGCCGGCGAGGTTGCCGCCTTCCCGCTCGGCCGGAGAATCCGGGTTCGGGAAGTTGTCGTACTCTTCTCCGTGGCGCTGGTAACCCAGGCCCATCAGGAGGTACGGGTTCCAGCTGCGGCCTTCGGCGATGAAATGGCGACGCAGGTCCAGCGAGATGCCGTACTGTTCCCACCACAGATCCTCGCTCAGGTTGGTCTTCGGGAGCTGCCAGTTCAGCTGGCCGTCCAGCGACCAGTTGCGGTTGATGAACTTGCCCAGACCGATCGCCGCGAACATCGCGTTTTCGGTGTCGCGGCTGCTGTCCTGGTGGGTGTAGCCGATGTCGCCGGTCAGGTACCAACGGTCATCGAAATCCTGCGCGGAAGCGGCCTGCGCCACGCCCAGCCCGCACAGCAGCGCGGCACAGAGGAGTTTCTTGTTCATGTTCAGCTCCTTGATCAGATAAAGAAAACGGTAAAGCAGTGGTTTTGTATTTAGATGGCCGTATCCGCACGCTATCCCGAATGCCGCTCGCGTGAAGGTTGTTAACGCTAACATAACAGTTGACGGGTGCCAAGCACGCCGAATCCTACACGCGATACAAGTTGATGAACTGGTCGATCGGCATCGCCTCCAGTTTCGCCGGATCCCCCGCCAGCGCCATGATCTGCTCGGCCTGCCCAGCGGGCAGGTGCGCCCGCAGCGCGGCCTGGCACTTGGCCATCAGCACCGGAATGCCTTCGGCGCGACGTTTGCGATGGCCGATCGGATAATCGATCGACACCTTGTCGGTCGCTGAGCCATCGTTGAAGAACACCTGCAGCGAATTGCCGATATAGCGTTTCTGCGGGTCGAAGTAGTCCTCGGTGAACTGCGGGTTCTCCTTCACCGTCATCTTCTCGCGCAGGATGTCGATGCGCGGATCGCTTGCAAGGTCGTCGTTGTAGTCGGTGGTGGTCAGGCGCCCGAAGATGAGCGGCACCGCGACCATGTACTGGATGCAGTGATCGCGGTCGGCGTAATTGGCCAGCGGGCCGGTCTTGTCGATGATGCGCACGCCGGCTTCCTGGGTTTCGATCTCGATCCGCCCGATCTCGTCCAGGCGGTCCTTGACCTGCACGTGCAGCCGCATCGCGCATTCGACCGCCGTTTGCGCGTGGAACTCGGCCGGGAAGGCGATCTTGAACAGTACGTTTTCCATCACATAGCTGCCGAACGGCCGCTCGAAGACGAACGGCTTGCCGCCAAAAATGACGTCGTAGAAGCCCCACGTCTTGGCCGACAGCGCGCTCGGGTAACCGACCACATGCTTCTGGGTCGCGTTCAGCGCATGGGTGACAGCGCGGCGGCAAGCGTCGCCCGCGGCCCAGCTCTTCCGCGGGCCGGTGTTGGGTGCGTGGCGGTAGGTGCGTAGCACGCCGTTGTCGATCCACGAATGCGAAACCGCCGTGATCACCTCGTCCTTGCCGCCGCCGAGCATCGCCGTGGTCACCGCGGTCGAGGCCAGCCGCACCAGGATCACGTGGTCCAGGCCGACCCGGTTGAACGAGTTCTGCAGCGCGTACACGCCCTGGATCTCGTGCGCCTTGATCGCGGCGGTGAGCACATCGCGCACGGTCAGCGGCTGGCCACCATCCCGCAGTTCCTTGCGCGACAGGTAGTCGGCCACCGCCAGGATCGCGCCGAGGTTGTCAGACGGGTGGCCCCACTCGGCCGCCAGCCAGGTGTCGTTGAAGTCCAGCCAACGCACCAGGGTGCCGATGTTGAAGGCCGCCTGGACCGGATCGAGTTCGAAATTGGTGCCCGGCACGCGCGCGCCGCCCGGCAACGTGGCGCCGGGCACGAGCGGACCCAGGTGCTGGACGCAATCCGGGAACTTCATCGCCAGCATCGCGCAGGCCAGCGAATCCAGCAGCATGTAGCGCGCGGTGTCGTAGGCCTCCTGCGACTGGATCGTGTAGTCGATCACGTAGTCGGCGATATCGACCATCGGCTGGTCGGGCTGCGGGCGGACGGCGGAACGGATGTCGAAATTACTCATAGGGGCAGGCTCATGCGGGCATCGCTGACAGGAGGAAGCCGGTTATTTTGCCGCGCCGCGAGGCAACTGGCTAACCGCGCCGCGAGAAGACTGGCCAATTATTCTCTCCAACGCGCCGCCGCGCGCCTTGGAACTCCACATACGAGCTGTAACCCAAACCCGGCGCAGCGGTTGCGCCGCAGCGCGCTCCTGACGTCCAGATGGCAGACGCCCGGCGATCCAGACATTTGTGCAACGCAGCGGACCAACGTCCGCACTTGGCAACCCGACAGCGCGGGGCCATCGTGACGGTCATGGACGCCCATTCCCGCATGCCCGCCCTGTTCCTGTCACACGGATCGCCGATGCTGGCGACACAGGACTCCCCCGCCGGCCGCTTCCTCGATGGCCTCGGCGACACCCTCCCGCGGCCGAAAGCGATCGTCGTTGCCTCGGCGCATTTCATGGCAGCCAAGCCGACTATCGGCGCTGCCGCGCAACCGGCGACGGTGCATGACTTTGGTGGCTTTCCCGCGCCGCTGTACCAGATCCGCTATCCAGCTGAAGGCGATCCGGACCTGGCCGAAACGATCGCGCAACGCCTGGCCGATGCGGGGCTTGCGCCCAGCCTGCAACCCAATCACGGCATCGACCATGGCGTCTGGGTGCCGCTGCGGCGGATGTATCCGCAAGCCGATATTCCGGTGGTGCCACTGTCGGTCGATCCGCGACGCGACGCCGCGTATCACCTCGCAGTCGGGCGCGCGTTGGCGCCGCTGCGCGACGACGGCGTGCTGGTGATCGGCTCCGGCGGCTTCGTCCACAACCTGGGCGATCTCGATTGGGGTCACAAGGACGCGCCGATGCCGGACTGGGCGGCGGCATTTGTCGACTGGATGCGCGGGCGGCTGGTGGCGCACGACCTCGACGCCCTGCTCGACTGGGAGCGGCAGGCGCCGCATTCGCGTCGCGCGCACCCCACGGTCGAACACTTGATGCCGTTGTTCGTCGCGCTCGGCGCCTCTGGGGAGGCTGCGCGCGCGCGCAGCCTGCATGGTTCGCACGAATTTGGTTCGCTGGCGCTGGACGCGTTCGCGTTCGACTGAACGTCAAATCCCGTAAGCCCGAGCGACAACCAGCGCTCGGCGCCGGCCCTACGCAACCAAAATCCAGTCGAATCAAATACTTCCTCTTAGGTATTCAGCCGACGTTCGGTTTCGGATCGTTACCGTGCCCGCACTTTCCCCGCCCCAGTCTTGGCGGGGACCGGCGCCAGCCCGCAATCCCGCGGCTTTCGCGCCCGGGCAAAGGCGAGCCGCAGAGCCGCCGCCCTCCCCAGTACGCCATGCCGGTCCTCCCCAGGTTGCCGTCTTCCTCACAGGATGGCCGCCAAAGTGCGGCCCGGCGCAACGGAGCAAGGAGTCGCCATGAAACTGGCCTGGATTCTCTGGCTGTCGCAGGTTCTGCCGCAGCCGGCCGCCGATTCGCTGTGCCTGAGCACCACCGTCTACCTGGAGGCCCGCGACCAGTCCGTGCGCGGCCAGCAGGCGGTGGCCGAGGTCGCCCTGCGTCGCCGCGACAGCGGCCTGTGGGGCAACGACCTGTGTTCGGTCGTGACCGCGCGCAAGCAGTTCGCGCCGAGCCTGGTGTCACCGAACACGGAACTCGCCAGTACCGAGGCTTGGGCCGAAGCAGTCACGATCGCGCTGGACTCCGAGCGCAACTGGGAACTGCCGCCCGGCCAGCGCAAGGAAATCGTGCCCGGCGCCAGCCATTTCGCCGCTTCCGCGATCGCCAGCCCGTCATGGCGCACGGCGTATCAGGTCGCGACGATTGGCGATCACACCTTTTACAAGGTGCAGTCGCTCAAGCCGCGGAAGTCCTGATCGGGTCGTAACACAGCGTTGCAGTCCCGCGGTTGAGGATGCTGGAAGCGGTCGGCGATAGTGCGCCTGCCCTTCCCCACACTTCCCGCATGGTGACCGCATGAAGCTCTACAGCAAACCCGGCGCGTGTTCGACCGCCGATGACATCGCGCTGCAATGGACCGGCCAGCCGTTCGAGCTGAAGGTGGTCTCGGCCGATGACATGAAGGCAGCCGACTTCCGTGCCCTGAATCCCGCTGGCGCCGTCCCGGTGCTGGTCGACGGCGATTTCGTCCTGACCCAGAACGCCGCGATCCTGGGCTACATCGCCGAGAAGTATCCCGACGCGAAGCTCGCAGGCGACGGCAGCGCGCAACAACGCGCCGAAGCCGCGCGCTGGCTCGCCTACGCCAACGCCGACCTGCATCCTGCGTTCCATCCGCTGTTCGGACCGGGACGTTTCATCGCCGACGAAAGCCAGCACGAAGCGGTGAAGCAAGCCGCGCGCGCGCGACTGCGCACGATCTTCGAGCGCGCCGACAAGCAACTGGAAGGCAAGCAATGGATCGCCGGCTTCCGCAGCTTCGCCGACCCGTACCTCTACATCACGCTGCGCTGGGCGCAGAACACGCAGGTCGATCTGTCCGGTTTCGACAACCTGGCCGCATTCAAGCGGCGCATGGAAAAGGACGCTGGCGTGCGTGCTGCACTTAAGGCCGAAGGACTGACCTGAGCTTCGTCGCTACAACGAAAAAGGCCGCGCAATGCGCGGCCTTTTTCATGCGCGGAACCGAATCAGCGCTGCTCGATCGGCACGTAGGCGCGATCTTCCGGGCCGATGTAGTTCGCGCTCGGACGGATGATCTTGCCGTCCTCACGCTGCTCGATCACGTGCGCGCCCCAGCCGGTGGTGCGCGCAACCACGAACAGGGGCGTGAACATCGAGGTCGGGATGCCCATCATGTGATAGGCCGACGCGCTGTACCAATCGAGATTCGGGAACATCTTCTTGGCGTCCATCATCAGCGTCTCGATGCGCTCGCTGACGTCGAACAGCATCTGGTTGCCGCCATCGGCGCACAGCTTGCGCGAGAGCTCCTTGATGATCGGGTTGCGCGGATCGCCGACCGTGTACACCGGGTGGCCGAAACCGATCACGATCTCCTTGCGCTCGATGCGCGCGCGGATGTCGGCCTCGGCCTCGTCGGTGGTGGCATAGCGCGAGATGGTGTCCATCGCCACTTCGTTGGCGCCACCATGCTTCGGGCCACGCAGCGCGCCGATTGCGCCGGTGATGCACGAATGCATGTCCGAGCCGGTACCGGCGATCACGCGCGCGGCGAACGTGCTCGCGTTGAATTCGTGCTCGGCGTACAGGATCAGCGACTTGTCCAGCGAGTCGGCGTGCAGCGCGCTCGCCGGCTCGCCGTGCAGCAGATGCAGGAAATGCGCAGCGACGCTGTCGTCGTCGGTCTCGCAATCGATGCGGCGACCATTGCGGGTGAAGTGCCACCAGTACAGCAGCATCGAGCCGAAACTGGCGATCAGCTTGTCGGCGATGTCGCGCGCTTCGGAAGCCGGGTGGTTTTCGCGCTCCGGCAACACCGTCCCCAGCACCGAGCAGCCGGTACGCAACAGATCCATCGGATGCGCGTTGGCCGGCACCAGTTCCAGGGCATCGCTGACGATCGCCGGCAGGCCGCGCAGGCGCTTGAGCTTCGCCTTGTAGGCCTTGAGTTGCGAGGTGGTCGGCAGCGTGCCATGCACCAGCAGGTGCGCGACTTCCTCGAAGGTCGACTTGGTCGCCAGGTCGTGGATGTCGTAGCCGCGGTAATGCAGGTCGTTGCCGCTGCGTCCGACCGTGCACAGGGCGGTATTGCCGGCCGGCGTGCCCGACAGCGTGACGGATTTCTTGGCCTTGGGCAGGACCTGTGGGTTATCACTCATCGGCATTGCTCCCTTGCGCGAACAGCTCGTCGAGCTTGCGTTCGTAACGGTGGTAGTCGAGGAAGTCATAAAGTTCTGCGCGCGTCTGCAGCGTATCGATAATGTGTTTCTGGGTACCGTCGCGACGCACCGTCTCGTAGAAATGCAGCGCCGCCTTGTTCATGGCGCGGTAGGCGCCGCAGCAATAGAGCGCGATATCGACGCCCGCGTCGCGTAGCTCATCCGTGGTGAAGAACGGGGTCGAACCGAACTCGGTGAGATTGGCCAGGATCGGCACCTTCACAGCCTGCTTGAAACGCCGGTAATCCTCCAGCGTCCTAATCGCCTCGGGAAAAATCATGTCAGCGCCGGCATCGACGTAGGCGCAGGCGCGATCGATCGCCGCATCGATGCCCTCCACAGCCGCGGCATCGGTGCGGGCCATGATCACGAAGCCGGCATCGGTGCGCGCATCCACGGCGGCCTTGAGGCGGTCGGCCATTTCGCCGATCGATACGACTTCCTTGCCCGGGCGATGTCCGCAGCGCTTCTGGCCGACCTGGTCCTCCATGTGCACCGCCGCCACGCCGACTCGGATGAACGACTTGATCGTGCGCGCGATGTTGAACGCGCCGCCCCAGCCGGTATCGATGTCCACCAGCAGCGGGAGGTCGGTCGCATCGACAATCCGGCGCGCATCAACCAGCACGTCTTCCATCGTGCTGATGCCCAGATCAGGCATCCCCAGCGAGTTCGCGGCGACGCCGCCGCCGGACAGGTAGAGCGCCTTGTAGCCCACCCGTTTCGCCATCAGACCGGCATAGGCGGTGATGGCGCCCATCACCTGCAGTGGTGTTTCTTCGGCTAGAGCGGCGCGGAACCTTGCACCTGCTGAGATCTGCGACATTGCGTACCTCGTAGGATGGGTTGAGCGCAGCGATACCCATCAATCGGACCAAGGCGACGGTGGGTATCGCTGCGCTCAACCCACCCTACAAATGCGAAGCGGCCGCGGCCGCCTTCGTATTGCTCAGAGCAAATGCGCGACGCCGGCGCGCTCTTTCTCGAGCTCGGCGAGGGTCTTGTCCATCGCGGCGCGACTGAAGTCGTCAATGGGCAGGCCTGTGACTCGGGTGTACTCGCCATTTGCCGTGGTGACCGGCACGCCATAGATCACGCCTTCGGGGATGCCGTAGCTGCCGTCGGACGCTACTCCCATCGTCACCCACTTGCCGTTGCTGCCGAGTAGCCAGTCGCGGACGTGGTCGATCGCCGCATTGGCCGCCGATGCTGCGGAGGACAGGCCGCGCGCCTCGATGATCGCCGCGCCGCGTTTGCCGACGGTCGGGATGAAGGCGTCGGCGTTCCAGGTCTGGTCGTTGATCATGTCCTTGACCGATTCACCGTTGATCGTGGCGAAGCGGTAGTCCGGATACATGGTCGAGCTGTGGTTGCCCCACACGATCAGCTTCTCGATGTCGCCGACGGCCTTGCCGGTCCTGGCCGCGAGCTGCGACAGCGCGCGGTTGTGATCGAGGCGCAGCATGGCGGTGAAGTTCTTCGCGGGAAGATCCGGCGCCGATTTCATCGCGATGTAGGCATTGGTATTGGCCGGATTGCCGACCACCAGCACCTTGACGTGGCGCGAGGCGACCTTGTTCAGCGCCGCACCCTGCGCGGTGAAGATCTTGGCGTTCTCCTGCAGCAGATCCTTGCGCTCCATGCCCGGGCCGCGCGGACGCGCGCCGACCAGCAAGGCAACGTCGGCATCCTTGAATGCAACCTCGGCGTCATCGGTGCCGACCATGCCAGCCAAAAGCGGAAACGCGCAGTCCTCCAGTTCCATCATCACGCCCTTGAGCGCGGCCTGCGCCTTCTCCAGCGGCAGTTCCAGCATCTGCAGGATGACCGGCTTATCCTTGCCGAGCATTTCGCCCGAAGCGATGCGGAACAGCAGGGCGTAACCGATCTGGCCGGCGGCGCCGGTGACGGCAACACGGACAGGTTGTTTCATTGCGCAACTCCAAAAGACGATTATGGCGACGCACGCGGCGGCGGCGCAAAGATGAAAACGAAGAGCTTTACGCGAGTTCCGCGAAGAACTCCTGGATGCGCTGCAGGCCCGGCGCCAGTTGCGGCGTCGGGCAGGTGTAGCTGATGCGCAGCGCGCGCGGCTCGCCGAACGCGGAACCCGGCACGCAGGCGACGCCTTTGGCTTCGAGCAATGCATTGCAGAAGTCGACGTCATTGCCGATCGAAAGGCCGGTCGGCCGGTGGGTCTTGCCGAAGGCGACGCTGATGTCGGGGAACACGTAGAACGCGCCCTGCGGTTTCGGGCAGACCAGGCCGGGAATCGTCGACAGTGCCGCCATGACCTGGTCGCGCTTGTGCTGGAACTCGGCGCACTTTTCGGTGGGCACGTCCTGCGGTCCGGACAGCGCGGCGACGGCCGCGGCGGTCACGATCTCGGGCAGGTTGGTGATGTGGTTCGAGTTCATCGTCACCACCGCCTGCGCCACCGACTCCGGTCCGGCCATGAAACCCACGCGCCAGCCGGGCATGCCATAGGTCTTGGACAGCGAGTCGATGAAGATCACGCGGTCACGCAACTCGGGGCGCGCGTGCACGAAATTGTGGTAGCCGACGCCGTCGAACACCATGCGGTTGTAGATGTCGTCGGTGATGACCCAGGTGTCCGGGTACTTCACCAACACGTCGGCAAGCGCGGAGATCTCGTCCTTGCTGTAGACCATGCCGGTTGGATTGGACGGATTGTTGAACAGGAACACTCGTGGTTTCCGCGCGAGAGCAGCATCGAGCTGCGCCGGGGTGAGTTTGTAGTCCTGCCCGGCCGGACACGGCAGCAGGTCGATCTTCGCGTCGAGAATCTCCGCGATGTCAACGTAACTGGTCCAGTACGGCGCCGGAAACACGATCGTGTCGCCCTCCTCCAGCAGCGCCTCGGCGAGGTTGTAGATCACGTGCTTGGCGCCGATGCCGGTGGCGCAGTTGGCGCGGGTGTAGCCGGTGAGGCCGATTTGTTCGATGTGCGCGAGGAAGGCGTCGAGCAGCGCATCGGAGCCGCGGTTGCTGCCGTACTGGCCGGAATCGTGCGCCAGCGCATCGCGCGCGGCGGCGTAGACGTGCTCGCCGGGCAGGAAGTTAGGGACGCCGATCGAGAAGCTGATGATATCGCGGCCTTCGGCCTTGAGGCGCTTGGCTTTTTCAGCGACGACCATAATCGCGCTGGGCTTGGCGCGACCGATCCGCCGGGCGAACTGGAGCATCGAAAAACCCTCAAAAATAAGGAGCGCAATGACCGCTGGGAGACGCAAAATGTTAGCACAGCGGCACTCCCCGACCGGGGCGCCGCCATGCCCGCACCCGCTGGAAACGCGGCCGCTTACGCCGCCAGGATGCGGTTCCACTCTGCGACGCGGTCGGCCTTCGCCGCCAGTACGGCGTCGGCATCGCCTTCGATCCGCAGCGACTTGATCAGGTCGCCCTGGGCAAGCTTGTCGACCACGTCCATGCCATCGATCACCTTGCCGAACACCGTGTGCTTGCCGTCCAGCCACGGCGTGGCGACGTGGGTGACGAAGAACTGGCTGCCATTGGTGTCGGGGCCGGCATTGGCCATCGACAGCACGCCGCGTTCATGGGAGACGCCGTTGCGGGTCTCGTCCTCGAACTTGTAACCGGGGCCGCCGCGACCGGAACCTTCAGGGCAACCACCCTGGACCATGAAGTCGGCAATCACCCGATGGAAGTTGAGGCCGTTGTAGAAGCCACGCTGCGCCAGGTTGACGAAGTTGGCCACGGTCAACGGCGCCTTGTCGGGATACAGCTCGATCCGGATCGGGCCGCGGTCGGTATCGAAGGTGGCAATCAGGCTCATGGGCAGTCCAGTCGTACGGCATCAGCCGGGCTGGTTATAATACGCGGCTTCCTTCCTGACTCCTCGCGCTCCGCCCTCAACAGGCATTCACCGGCGCGCTCTCCATATGTCCATCGAACGCCTGCGCAACATCGCCATCGTCGCCCACGTCGACCATGGCAAGACCACCCTCGTCGACCAGCTGCTGAAGCAGTCGGGCACGTTCAGCGAACGCACGGTCACCACCGAGCGGATGATGGACAGCAACGACCTGGAGAAGGAGCGTGGCATCACGATCCTGTCGAAGAACACGGCGATCCGCTGGAAGTCGCCCGACGGCGAGGAATACCGCATCAACATCGTCGACACCCCGGGCCACGCCGACTTCGGCGGCGAGGTCGAGCGCGTGCTGTCGATGGTCGACTCGGTGCTGATCCTGGTCGACGCGATGGACGGGCCGATGCCGCAGACCCGCTTCGTCACCCAGAAAGCGTTTGCGATGGGCTTCAAGCCGATCGTCGTGGTCAACAAGGTCGATCGCCCCGGCGCGCGGCCGAGCTGGGTGCTGGACCAGACCTTCGACCTGTTCGATCGCCTCGGTGCCACCGACGAGCAGCTCGACTTCCACACCGTCTACGCCTCTGCATTGCACGGTTATGCGGGCCTCGAGCCGACGGTGCGCGACGGCGACATGACGCCGCTGTTCCAGACCATCGTCGACCACGTCGCGCCGCCGCCGGTCGACCTCGACGGCCCGTTCCAGATGCGCGTGACCTCGCTCAGCTACAGCAACTACGTCGGCATCATCGGCGTCGGCCGCATCCAGCGCGGCAAGGTCCGCACCAACCAGCAGGTCACGGTGATCGACCGCGAAGGCAAGACCCGCAACGCCAAGGTGCTGCAGGTGCTCGGCTTCCTCGGTCTGGAACGCAACGAAGTCAAGGAAGCGCAGGCCGGCGACATCGTCGCGATTTCCGGCATCGAAGGCCTCGGCATTTCCGACACGATCTGCGACATCTCCGCGGTCGAACAGCTGCCGGTGCTGACAGTGGATGAACCGACGATCTCGATGACCTTCCAGGTCAACGATTCGCCGTTCGCCGGCGTCAAGGATCGCAGCGGCGGCAAGTTCCTGACTTCGCGCCAACTGCGCGATCGTCTGGTGCGCGAGGCGCAGCACAACGTCGCGCTGAAGGTCGAGGACACGGACGACGCCGACAAGTTCAAGGTCTCCGGCCGTGGTGAGCTGCACCTGTCGATCCTGATCGAGACCATGCGCCGCGAGGGCTACGAACTGGCGGTGTCGCGCCCTGAAGTGATCATCAAGCAGATCGACGGCCAGAAGATGGAGCCGTACGAAGCCCTGGTGGTCGACCTGGAGGAGCAGTTCCAGGGTGGCGTGATGTCGCGCCTGGGCGAACGCAAGGCGCAGCTGACCAACATGGAACCCGACGGCAAGGGCCGCGTGCGCATCGACTTCATGATCCCGGCGCGCGGGCTGATCGGTTTCCAGACCGAGTTCCGTACGATCACGGCCGGCACCGGCCTGCTGTTCCACGTCTTCGATCATTACGGCCCCAGGACCGAGGGCGACATCGGCCAGCGCCAGAACGGCGTCATGATCTCCAATGGCACCGGTTCCTCGCCGGCCTATGCGCAGGTCGCGATGCAGGAACGCGGACGGCTGCTGATCGAGCCCGGCGAGGAAATCTACGAAGGCCAGCTGGTCGGCATCCATTCCAAGGACAACGACCTCACCGTCAACGCCTTGCGCGGCAAGCAGCTGACCAACTTCCGTGCCGCCGGCAAGGACATCGACGAGGGCCTGGTCCCGGCGATCAAATTGTCGCTGGAACAGGCGCTGGAATTCATCGACGACGACGAACTGGTCGAGATCACGCCCAAGGCGATCCGCCTGCGCAAGAAAGCGCGCACTGAGAACGACCGCAAGCGCGCCTCGCGCGTGGCCTGAGGAACTTGCGAAACACGTGTTCGCAGGTTCCGCGCGCCGTGGATGGCGCTCCCCTGAGTTCGACTCCAACGGCATAACCGGGTAGCCTGCGCGCCACATGCGCCGCAGCGACCCCCGCCACCCGCACTACAACCAGAATCCGCACGCGCATCCGGGCCTGCATGTCATCGCGTTCATCGAAGCGGCCAAGGGAACGCTTGCGGTGCTTGCCGCCAGCGGGCTGGCACTGCTTGGGCCAGCGCCACTGCAGCGCTGGGGGCACGCCCTGATCGCGCGCTTCGAACTGGACCCGCAACAGGGTGCATTGGCACTGTTTGCCCGGCAGATCAGCCCCGGAGCCGTTCATTGGGCCGCCGCCGCGGTGATGGTGTACGGCCTGCTGCATCTGTTCGAGGCTTGGGGATTATGGCGCGCCAAGGCCTGGGCCTCGTGGCTGGGCTGCGTGGCCGCGGCGCTGTACCTGCCATTGGATCTGTACGCGTTGTGGCATCACCGGGGCTGGCCCGCGCTCGCGGTGCTGGCGATCAACTTGCTGGTCGTCTGGGTCCTCGCGCGCGACATCCTTCGCCGACGCTACTGACCCGACTTGCCTGCTGCGGCACGCGGCGCGATGCTGTCGCCTTCGCGGCCGCCCGACCCGCACAAGGGGAAGCCATGCGCTGGATGCTCGTCCTGTTGGCATCGATCGCAATCGTTGCCGGCGATCTACAGCTTGTATCCGCCCAGTCGCGTACGAGCGCCGCGGCCGCATCGACACCGTTTGCCATTGCCGAAAGCGACATCGCCGGCCTGCAGGCGCAGATGCGCGATGGCACGCTCAGCAGCCACGCGTTGACGCAGGCCTACCTGGACCGCATCGCTGCCATCGACGACGCCGGACCGCGGCTCAATGCCGTGATCGAACTCAATCCCGACGCGCTTGCGGAAGCCGACGCGCGCGATGCCGAGCGCAAGGCCGGCAAGTTGCGCGGGCCGCTGCACGGCATCCCGATGCTGCTCAAGGACAACATCGACGTCACGCCGATGGTGAATTCGGCCGGCTCGCTGGCGCTGGCCGACCACCATCCGAAAACCGACGCCTTCCTGGTGCAACGCCTGCGCCAGGCCGGTGCCGTGATCCTGGGCAAGACCAACCTCAGCGAATGGGCCAATTTCCGCTCGTCGCGATCGACCTCGGGCTGGAGCGGCCGCGGCGGACAGACGAAGAGTCCTTACGCACTGGATCGCAATCCCTGCGGCTCCAGCGCCGGCACCGGCAGCGCGATCGCCGCCAACCTCGCCACGGTCGGCATCGGCACCGAGACCGACGGCAGCATCATCTGCCCGTCGGCGGTCGCCGGCCTAGTCGGGATCAAGCCGACCGTCGGCCTGGTCAGCCGCAGCGGCATCATCCCGATCTCGCATTCGCAGGACACCGCCGGGCCGATGGCACGCAGCGTCGCCGATGCCGCCACACTGCTGGCGGCGATCGCAGGCCGCGACGATGCCGACAGCGCGACGACGCAAGCCGGCCGCCCGAGCGCACCGGATTACCTCACGCACCTGAAGGCCGATGCCCTGAAGGGCGCGCGCATCGGGGTGGTGCGCAAGCTGATGGATTACCAGCCCGACGTCGACGCGGCGATGGAAAGCGCGATCGCGGCGATGAAAGCCGCCGGCGCCGAAGTGGTCGACGCGCAAATCACGACCGCAGGCCAGTGGGACGACGCCGAGCTCCAGGTCCTGCTGTACGAATTCAAGGCGGATCTGGAGAAGTACCTCGCCGGCAGCAACGCGTCGATCAAGACGCTCGCCGGGTTGATCGAATTCAACAAGCAGCACGCAGCGACCGAGATGCCGTATTTCGGACAGGAACTGTTCGCACAAGCGCAGGCCAAGGGTCCGCTGACCGACAAGGCGTACATCCAGGCGCGCGCCAAGGCACGCCGGCTCGCCGGCCCGGAAGGCATCGACGCCGCGCTGAAGGCGCAGCACCTCGACGCGCTGGTCGCGCCATCGATGTCGCCGGCATGGCTCACCGATCCGGTCAACGGCGATCATTTCACCGGTGCCGGTTACGGCGTGGCCGCAGTCGCCGGCACCCCGAGCATCACCGTGCCGATGGGTGACAGCCACGGCCTGCCGCTGGGCATCGTGTTCATGGGCCCGGCGTGGAGCGAACCTCGCCTGATCGAACTCGGTTACGCCTTCGAACAACGCACCAAGGCGCGCAGGGCACCGCAATTCCTGCCGACAGTTTCTTTGCAAACGCCGCCTGCGACGACAGCGAAATAATCGCTCGCCGATCGCTGCGCGCGATGTGGCCCGGATCGCCGCTGACGCCAGGTCAGGTCGATGCAGGCGCCGCGAGCTGCGCCTGCTTGCGCACGATCAGCATCGCGATCTCCAACGCCTGCTCGTAGTTCAGGCGCGGATCCACTGTCGAGCGATAGGCGCGCGCCAGATCGGCATCGGTCAGGTCGCGGGCGCCGCCGGTGCATTCGGTGACGTCCTCACCAGTCAATTCCAGGTGCACGCCGCCAAGACGGGTGCCGGCCGCGGCATGCAGCTCGAACGCCTGTTCAAGTTCGCTGCGGATGTTGACGAAGCGACGCGTCTTGTAGCCGTTGGTGGTCGCTTCGGTATTGCCGTGCATCGGGTCGCAGACCCACAACACGCGGCGGCCGTCGCGGCGTACGGCGTCGAGCAATGCCGGCAACCTGCCTGCGACCTGCGTCGCCCCCATCCGGTGGATCAACGTCAGCCGGCCCGGCTCGTCATCCGGATTGAGCACCTCGATCAGCCGCAGCAACTGATCCGCAACCGTCGAGGGGCCCACCTTGACCGCAATCGGGTTGCGGATGCCGCGGAAATATTCCACGTGCGCGCCATCGATCGCAGCGGTACGCATGCCGATCCACGGGAAATGCGTGCTCAGGTTGAACCAGCCCCACTGCCGCGGCACTTGCCGGGTCTGCGCCTCTTCGTAAGGCAGCAGCAACGCCTCGTGCGAGGTGTAGAAATCGACCCGGTTGAGGTTGTGCACCTCGTTTCCGGACAGCGTCTCCATGAAGCGCACCGCATCGCCGATGCCAGCGACCATGTCCTGGTATTCGTCGGCAAGCGGCGAATGGCCGACCCAGCCAAGGTCCCAGTATTCCGGATGGTGCAAATCGGCAAAACCACCATCGATCAGCGCACGCACGAAATTCATCGTCATCGCCGAGCGCGCATGCGCCTTGATCATGCGGCGCGGGTCCGGGGTGCGCGCCTGCGCCGTGAATTCCGGGGCGTTGACGATATCGCCGCGGTAAATGGGTAGCGTGATGCCGTCGATGGTTTCATTGTCGGCGGACCGCGGCTTCGCGTACTGGCCGGCAAAGCGGCCGACCCGCACCACCGGCAGGCGCAGGCCGTGCACCAGCACCAGGCTCATCTGCAACAACACCTTCAACCGGTTGGAGATCACCTGCGAACTGCACTCGCCGAAGTTCTCGGCGCAGTCGCCACCCTGCAACAGGAAGCGTTTGCCTTCCTGTGCTTCGGCCAGGCGCTGCTTCAGCGCCATGATTTCCCAGGAGGTGACCAGCGGCGGCAGCGCATGCAACTCACCCAGGGCCGATGCCAGCGCATCGGCGTCGGGATAGATCGGCATTTGCGTGGCCGTGCGTGTCCGCCACGTGGCGGGCGTCCAGCCGTCGGGGAGATTCACGGGATGCAGGTTGCGATCAGTGCTGGACATGTTGGAGTGATTGCTGCGATGCACCAGTCATCATCTCCTCCGCACGCCAATGCTGCAACCGTTACGCTGAATCAATCGATAGCGTCCGCCTGGCGACGGCGGAACGCAGCCGCACAGCCCCATAGCGCCAGCACCACGAAGCACAACAGGCTCCACTCCGGCATCGACATCCCGAGGAAGGTCCAATCGACCCTGGCGCATTCGCCGAAGCCCGTGAGCACTTTCAGGATGACGCCCGTGAGCGGCATCATGTCGAGCATGTAGTTGAGCCCGGGGCCGCACAAGGGCACCTGGTCCGGCGGGAGATGCTGGATCCAGACATGGCGTCCGGCGATGGCGATGCCGATCGCGGCGGCGACCAGCGCCAGCAACCCATAGGCGCGACGTCCACCGGTGCCGCGTGGTGCATGCAGGCCACCGATCAGGAACACCACGCCCAGCGCCGCGAACGCGATGCGCTGGAAGATGCACAGCGGGCACGGGATCAAGCCATCGCGCAGTTGCGTGAAGATCGCAAAGCCGATCACCGCGGCGCAGGCGATGCAACCAAGCAGGAACTGGGCGCGGAACGACCAACGCAGCGGATTGGGATTCATGCGCGCAAGATAGAACGAGCCGCGGCGATTGGAAAGCCGCGCCGCGACAGAACTCGCTTGGGACTACCCTCAACGCGCCGCCGCGCGCCTGGAGACTCGCTTCGAACGTCGCAAGACCGACCCTTTCCCCCGCACAAACAAAAACCCCGGCACTGGCCGGGGTTTTTGTCGTCAACGCGGGCGTTGATCAGCCGGCGTCGACAGCGGTCGCTGCTTCCGGACGATCGACCAGCTCGACGTACGCCATCGGCGCATTGTCACCGGCGCGGAAGCCGCACTTGAGGATGCGCAGGTAGCCGCCCGGGCGGGCGCTGTAGCGCGGGCCGAGTACCGTGAACAACGTGCCGACCGCCTGCTTGTCGCGCAGGCGGGCAAATGCCAGGCGGCGGTTGGCGACGCCGTCGACCTTGCCCATGGTGATCAGCGGCTCGGCGACGCGGCGCAGCTCCTTGGCCTTGGGCAGGGTGGTGCGGATCAGTTCGTGCTTGATCAGCGATGCGGCCATGTTCTCGAACATCGCCTGGCGATGCGCGCTGGTGCGACTGAACTTGCGTCCGGATTTCTGGTGGCGCATGGTCGTTTATCCTAGGTTGATTCTTTCGCTATTGCCTTGTGGTCGCCATCCTGGCGCAGCACTTCTGTATTCGGAACGCCCGGCCCGGTCATCCTGACCGCGTGTTCAGCAATGCGCGAGCCAATGGCTCGCAAGCGCATTGCTTCACCCCATCATGCCGTGCGAGGCGATGCCCGCTGGCGGCCAGTTTTCGAGCTTCATTCCGAGCGACAGGCCGCGCTGTGCCAGCACTTCCTTGATCTCGGTGAGTGACTTCTTGCCAAGGTTCGGCGTCTTCAGCAACTCGACCTCGGTCTTCTGGATCAGGTCGCCGACGTAATAGATGCTTTCGGCCTTGAGGCAGTTGGCCGAACGCACGGTCAGCTCCAGATCGTCGATCGGGCGCAGCAACACCGGGTCGACGCCGGACGCGACCGGCTTCGCCGCACCGCGATCGCGGTGGGTGAAGTCGCCGAACACCGACAACTGGTCGCTGAGGATGTCGGCGGCGGTGCGCACGGCTTCCTCGGCGTCGATCGTGCCGTTGGTCTCGATCTCCAGCACCAACTTGTCGAGGTCGGTGCGCTGTTCGACGCGCGCGGCTTCCACCGCATAGGCGACGCGACGCACGGGCGAGAACGAGGCGTCGAGCATCAGCCGGCCGATCACGCGGGTTTCCTCGTCCGGGCGGCGCCGGGCGGCGGCCGGCTGGTAGCCGAAGCCGCGCTCGATCTTCAGCCGCATGTTCAGCGCCGTGTCCTTGGTCAGGTGGGCGATGATGTGCTCGGGATTGAGGATCTCGACGTTGTGGTCGGTCTTGATGTCGCCGGCAGTGACCACGCCCGGGCCCTGCTTGGACAGGCCCAGGGTGGAACTTTCGCCGGTGCCCATGCGGATGGCGATGTCCTTGAGGTTGAGCAGCACCTCGAGCACGTCTTCCTGCATGCCTTCGACCGTGGTGTATTCATGCAGCACGCCGTCGATCTCGACTTCGGTGATCGCGAAGCCCGGGATCGAAGACAGCAAAACGCGGCGCAGCGCATTGCCGAGCGTGTGGCCGTAGCCGCGCTCCAGCGGTTCGATCACGACCTTCGCGCGATTGTCGGCAAGGCGTTCGATCTGCGGACCGCGCGGGCGCAGCACTTGGTTGGCGGTAACCGTCATGTAGGGCGTCTCCTGCAAACCTCCGGCGAGCCGGAGGCGCGTTGCAAATGAATTACTTCGAGTACAGTTCGACGATCAGCGCTTCGTTGATGTCGGCAGGCAGATCGGCACGGTCCGGCACGGCCTTGAAGACGCCGGCGAACTTCTTCGCATCGACCTCAACCCAGGATGGCGACAGGTCCATCTGCGCGGACACGGTCAACGACTCCTGGATGCGAAGCTGCTTCTGCGCACGCTCGGACAGCGCGATCGCATCGCCCGCCTTGACCGCATACGAGGGCAGGTTGACCGGCTTGCCGTTGATCGTGACACCGCGGTGCGAGACCAGCTGGCGCGCGGCCGGGCGGGTCACCGCGAAGCCCATGCGATAGACCACGTTGTCGAGACGGGTTTCGAGGAGCTGCAGCAGGTTCTCGCCGGTGTTGCCCTTCCTGGTCGAGGCCTTCTTGTAGTAGTTGCGGAACTGGCGTTCCAGCAAGCCGTAGATACGCTTGACCTTCTGCTTCTCGCGCAGCTGGGTGGCGTAGTCGGACAGCTTGCCCTTGCGGGTCATGGTGGCGCCATGCTGGCCGGGCTTCTGCTCCAGCTTGCATTTGGAATCGAGTGCGCGCGCCGGCGATTTCAGGCCGAGGTCGGCGCCTTCGCGGCGGGCGAGCTTACAGGTGGGACCGATATAACGTGCCATCTCTTCAGTTCCTCAGACGTGCCGCTTAGACGCGCCGCTTCTTGGGCGGACGGCAGCCGTTGTGCGGAATCGGCGTGACGTCGACGATGTTGGTGATCTTGTAGCCGACGTTGTTCAACGAACGCACGGCCGACTCGCGTCCCGGACCGGGGCCCTTGATGCGCACTTCCAGCGACTTGACGCCGTAGTCGAGCGCGGCCTTGCCGGCCTTCTCGGCGGCAACCTGGGCGGCGAACGGGGTCGACTTGCGGGAGCCACGGAAACCCGCGCCGCCCGAGGTCGCCCACGACAGCGCATTGCCCTGGCGGTCGGTGATCGTGATGATGGTGTTGTTGAACGAAGCGTGGACGTGGGCGATGCCGTCAGTGACGACTCGCTTGATCTTCTTCTTGACTTTCGCTGCAGCTGGCTTGGCCATGTCTGTTCCTTACTTCCTGATGGCCCTGCGCGGACCCTTGCGGGTGCGTGCATTGGTACGCGTGCGCTGGCCGCGCAATGGCAGGCCACGGCGATGGCGCAGGCCGCGGTAGCAGGCCAGGTCCATCAGCCGCTTGATCGCGACACCGACTTCGCGGCGCAGGTCGCCCTCGACCGCGAATTTGCCGATCTCCGCACGCAGGCGTTCGACTTCCGGCTCCGACAGATCACGGATCTTGGTCGACGGCGTGACGCCGGCGGTCTCGCAGACCTGCCTCGACCGGGTACGGCCGATGCCATAGATACTTTGCAGCCCGACCCAGACGTGTTTCTGGGCAGGCAGGTTGACGCCGGCAATACGCGCCATAACGCGATTCTCCAACTGTTTGGCGGCCAGACCTTGTGGGTCCAGCGGAGTGAACTCAGAATTTTAACAGGATCTCTGGTTTCTAGGAAGCCCACGGATGCCGAAACATCCCTGGACCCGGCATGGGGAGTGTGCCCATGCTCCGGCGACGACTTCAGACTGGCTGGACAGCGCGGCAAACCGCCCTGCCCGGCCCCGCGCGCTACTCTGGCGCGCGGAACGGTCCGGAATCACCCGCGCGCGAGACCGCCGCGCGAGTCGCCCTTCTTGTCGTCAGTCCGCCTGCAACAGCGCAGATGACGCGATACTCATTACCCGCGCGCCATGCCGCGCGAACCGCCCTTCAAATTCGCCTTTTTCAGCAGGCTTTCGTACTGATGCGACATCAGGTGTGCCTGAATCTGGGCGATGAAGTCCATTACCACCACGACCACGATCAGCAGCGAGGTGCCGCCGAAATAGAAGGAAGTGCCCAACTTGGTGCGCATGATCTCCGGCAGGATGCAGACCGCCACCAGATATACGGCGCCGGCCGCAGTCAGGCGGGTCAGCACGCCATCGATGTAGTCTGCGGTCGCCTTGCCCGGACGGATGCCCGGAATCAGCGCGCCCGACTTCTTCAGGTTGTCGGCGGTTTCCTGCGAATTGAACACCAGCGCGGTATAGAAAAACGCAAAGCCCGCGATCAGCGACCCATAAAGGAGCATGTGCAACGGCTCGCCCGGCGACAGCGCCTGGCTGATCTTCTGCAGCCAGTTTGCGGCTCCCGCCTGGCTGAACCACGTTGCCGCAGTGGCCGGGAACATGACGATGCTCGAAGCGAAGATCGCCGGGATCACGCCCGACATGTTGAGCTTGAGCGGCAGGAACGAACTCTGGTTCATGTACGCGCTGCGGCCACCTTGGCGGCGCGCGTAGTTGACCGTGATCCGCCGCTGCCCACTTTCGACGAAGACGACGAAGTAGGTGAACAGCAGCACGAGCGCCACGATCGCGATCACGGCCAACGCGCTCATGTCACCGTTGCGTGCCTGCTCCACGGTGCCCAGCACGGCGCCCGGAAGCCCGGCCACGATGCCTGCGAAGATGATCAGCGACACGCCGTTGCCGACGCCGCGCTCGGTTACCTGCTCGCCCAGCCACATCAGGAACATGGTGCCGGAGGTCAAGGCCACTACCGCGGTCACCACGAACCCCATGCCGGGGCTGTAGACCACCGACATGCCGTTGTTGGCAACTGAATGCTGCAACGCAATGGCGATGCCGGCCGACTGGAACACCGCCAGCGGGATCGCGCCGAGCCGCGACCACTGGGTGATCTTGCGACGACCGGACTCGCCTTCCTTCTGGATCGCCTTCAGGCTGGGCAGGATCTGCACCATCAGCTGCATGACAATCGAGGAGGAGATGTACGGGATGACGTTCAACGCGAACAGGCTGAAGCGTTGCAACGCGCCACCGGAGAACATGTTGAACATGTCGACGATGGTGCCCTTCTGCGCCTCCATCAGCTGCAGCATGGCCTCGGGGTTCACACCTGGCACCGGGATGTAGCAGCCGATGCGGTAGACGATCAGCGCCCCCACCACGAACAGCAGGCGCTGGCGCAGTTCGGTGAACTTGCCGAGCCCGCCACCCAGGTTGCCAGCGTTGCCGCCTCGCGCCATGCCTTGCTTACTCCTCGACCTGGCCGCCGGCGGCGATGATCGCCGCCTTGGCGCCAGCCGTTGCCAGCACGCCCTTGAGCACGAACTTCTTGCTCAACTCGCCCCGCTTGACGATCTTGGCCTGCTTGGCAGTGTTCGGCACCAGCTTGGCGGCCTTCAGCGCGGCGAAATCGATCATGCCGGCATCGAGCTTGTCGAGCTGGTACAGCAGCACTTCGGCCGTATCGAGCGCACGCTTGGAACGGAAGCCGATCTTCGGCAGGCGCCGCTGCATCGGCATCTGGCCGCCTTCGAAACCGGGCTTGATCTTGCCCTTGCCCGAACGCGCGAATGAACCCTTGTGGCCACGGCCACAGGTCTTGCCCAGGCCGGAACCAATACCGCGACCGACGCGCTTGCGATCCTGGCGGGCGCCATCGGCGGGCTTGAGTGTGTTGAGCTTCATGATGATTACTCCTCCACGCGGACGAGGTAGTGGACCTTGTTGATCAGGCCACGCACCTGCGGGCTGTCTTTCAGCTCACGCACGCTATTCAACTTGCCCAGACCGAGCGCCTTCACCGACAGGCGATGACGTGCCTGGGCGCCACGCAGGCCCTTGACCAGGCGGACTTTGACGATGCCGCTCTTGACGGCGCCGTCGCTGCTGTTCTCGTTCTTAGCCATGATGCAGATCCTCGACCTTCTTGCCGCGCTTGGCCGCGATCCTGGCCGGCGAATGCATCTCGCTCAGGCCACGCAGGGTGGCGCGCACCAGGTTGATCGGATTGCGCGAGCCGACCGCCTTGGCCAGCACGTTCTTGACGCCCACCGCTTCCAGCACGGCGCGCATCGCGCCACCGGCGATCACGCCGGTACCTTCCGACGCCGGCATCATGAACACGCGCGCCGCGCCGTGGCCGGACTTGACTGCGTGCCACAGGGTGCCGCCATTGAGGTCGACCGACGTCATGCCCTTGCGCGCCTGCTCCATCGACTTCTGGATCGCGACCGGCACTTCACGCGCCTTGCCGTAGCCGAAGCCGACCTTGCCATTGCCATCGCCGACGACCGTCAGCGCGGTGAAGGTGAACTGGCGGCCGCCCTTGACCGTCTTGCTGACGCGGTTGACCGCGATCAGCTTCTCGATCATGCCGTCGTCCATTTCCTCGCGGTTGCGATCACGATCGCGGCCCCGCGGTGCACGTTGTTCTTCTGCCATTTCGAATCTCGGTAGTGAATGGATTTGCGGCTTCGCCGCTTATGGTTGTGATGTGGTGCGGGTGTTTCGACACGGCCAGAACTGGCCGTGCCGCCCGATGCAACCCGCATCGGCAGGACACACAGCGTGGGGACGCTGCCCCACGCATTCAAGCTCGTTCAAAAGCCGGCCTCAGAACTTCAGGCCGCCTTCGCGCGCGGCATCGGCGAGCGCCTTGATGCGACCGTGGTAGCGGTAACCGGAGCGGTCGAACGCGACCTTCTCGACACCGGCAGCCTTGGCCTTCTCGGCGATCGCGCGACCGACCTTGACGGCGGCGTCGCTGTTCTTTCCGTTCTTCAGGCCCTCGCGCACGTCGGCCTGGGTGGTGCTGGCCGCAGCCAGTACCTTGGAGCCGTCAGCGCTGAACAGCTGCGCGTACAGGTGTTGACCGGTACGCAGCACCGACAGGCGCGGCACACCGAGTTGGCGGATATGCGCACGGGTCGACTTGGCGCGGCGCAGGCGGGCGATTTTCTTTTGCATGGTCTTGTCCTCGAATAGCTGAAGGCGCGCGATATCCTTTTCAGGATCAGGCCTTCTTGGCTTCCTTGCGAATGATGGTTTCGCCGGCGTACTTGACGCCCTTGCCCTTGTACGGTTCCGGCGGACGGAAGCCGCGGATCTTGGCGGCGACTTCACCGACGCGCTGCTTGTCGGCGCCGCTGACCAGGATCTCGGTCTGGGTCGGGGTGACGATGGTGATGCCTTCGGGCGTCTTGAACAGCACCGGGTGCGAGAACCCCAGCGACAGGTTCAGGTCACCGCCCTGCATCGCGGCGCGGTAACCGACGCCGACCAGCTCGAGCTTGCGCTGGAAGCCTTCCGACACACCCTGCACCATGTTGGCGAGGATCGCGCGCAGCGTGCCGGTCAACGGCACCAGCGCCGGATCATTGGTCGAGAGCAGCGCCTGGCCGTCCTCGATCCTGACCTCGATGCCTGCCGGCTTGACGATCGACAGCGTGCCCTTCGGGCCCTTGACGCTGACGCTATCGGCCTGGATGTTCAGCTCGACGCCCTGGGCAATGGCGATCGGCTTCTTGGCAACTCGGGACATGATCGTTACTCCCTTAAGCCACGAAGCACAGGACTTCACCGCCGACGCCCTGCTGGCGCGCCTGCGCATCGGTCATGATGCCCTTGGAGGTGGAAATGATGGCGACGCCCATGCCGTTGAGCACCTTGGGAATCGCGTCCTTGCCGCGGTACTGGCGCAAACCCGAGCGCGAGACGCGCTGCAGCTTCTCGATCACCGGCTTGCCTTCGTAATACTTCAGCACGATCTCCAGTTGGGCCTTGGCGCCGTTCGGGGTCACGTGCGAACCGCCGATGTAGCCTTCGTCCTGCAGGACCTTGGCGATGGCGACCTTGATCTTGGAGGACGGCATCTTCACCGTCGGCTTGCCAACCGCGGCCGCATTCCTGATGCGGACCAGCATGTCGGCGATGGGATCAGTCATGCTCATTGATAACTACCTTTGAGTGCACCGATATCCGCGAAATTGCGAATTCGTAAGACCGCCGCGGCCTGAGCTGCGGTGGGTGGAACGCCAGCTGTTGAAAGGCCAGCTGTTGAAAGGATTACCAGCTGGCCTTGCGCAGGCCCGGTACGTCGCCGCGCATGGTGGCTTCGCGCAGCTTGTTGCGGCCAAGGCCGAACTTGCTGTACACGCCGCGCGAGCGACCGGTCAGGATGCAGCGGTTGCGCTGGCGCGCTGGCGATGAATCGCGCGGCAATTTTTGCAGCTTGACGACGGCGTCCATCTTTTCTTCGTACGACGCGGTGGTGCTGGAGATGATCTTCTTCAGCGCGTCGCGCTTGCCGGCAAATTGCTTCACCAGCTTGGTCCGCTTGGTCTCGCGGTTCACCATTGAAGTCTTGGCCATGGTTCAGTCCTCGGGATCGGTTGCGGCGTGCTTAATTACGGAACGGGAAGCGGAACGCTTCGAGCAGCGCCTTGGCTTCGGCGTCGCTCTTGGCGGTGGTGGTGATGGCGATATCCATGCCGCGGATCGCATCGACCTGGTCGAAGTCGATCTCCGGGAAGATGATCTGTTCCTTCACGCCCATGTTGTAGTTGCCACGGCCGTCGAACGAACGTCCGGACACGCCACGGAAGTCGCGCACGCGCGGCAGCGAGACGTTGATCAGGCGATCCAGGAACTCGTACATCTTGGCGCGACGCAGCGTCACCTTGGCGCCGATCGGCCAACCGTCGCGAATCTTGAACGACGCCACCGAGACGCGCGACTTGGTGACCTGCGGCTTCTGGCCGGAGATCTTGGCCATGTCGGCCACCGCGTTCTCGAGGATCTTCTTGTTGGTCGCCGCCTCGCCCACGCCCATGTTGAGCGTGATCTTGGCCAGCTTCGGCACTTGCATCGGATTGGTGTAACCGAACTTTTCCATCAGTTTCGGCATCACTTCGTCTTTGTAGAACTGTTCAAGCCTGGTCATCTTGGCATTCCTTAGGCGTCGATCGCCTCACCGCTCGAGCGGAACACGCGCAGGCGGCGTCCATCCTCGAGCACCTTGGTACCAATGCGCTCGCCCTTGCCGGAGGCAGGGTTGAACAGCATCACGTTGGACACATGGATCGGCGCTTCGCGCTCGATCACGCCACCTGGCTGGTTGACCTGCGGGTTCGGCTTGGTATGGCGCTTGATGATGTTGATGTTGGACACGACGACCTTGTCACCGGCCACGCGCACCACATCACCACGCTTGCCCTTGTCCTTGCCGGCGGTCACGATCACCTGGTCGCCTTTCTTGATTCGGTTCATCTCAATTCCTCGTCGACCAAGGCTTGCCTTGGGCGCTACAAAATTCTTAGAGCACTTCAGGTGCGAGCGAGACGATCTTCATGAACTTCTCGGAACGCAGCTCGCGGGTCACGGGGCCGAAAATGCGCGTGCCGATCGGCTCGTGCTTGGTGTTGAGCAATACTGCGGCGTTGCTGTCGAAGCGGATCAGCGAACCGTCCGGGCGGCGCACGCCCTTGCGGGTGCGCACCACGACGGCGTCGTAAACCTCGCCCTTCTTGACCTTGCCGCGCGGAATGGCGTCCTTGATCGACACCTTGATGATGTCGCCAATGTGCGCGTAACGGCGCTTGGAGCCGCCGAGCACCTTGATGCACATCACTTCCTTGGCACCCGAGTTGTCGGCGACTTCGAGGTGGCTCTGCATCTGGATCATGAATTGGCCCTCCTCGTTATTCGGCCGCGCGGGCGAGGATCTCGACCACGCGCCAGTTCTTGGTCTTGGACATCGGTGTGCACTCGGCCACACGCACCGTGTCGCCGGTGTTGCAGGCGTTGTCGGCGTCGTGCGCGTGCAGCTTGGTCGAGCGGCGGATGTACTTGCCGTACAGCGCGTGCTTGACCTGGCGCTCGACGAGCACCGTCACCGTCTTGTCCATCTTGTTGCTGACCACGCGGCCATCGACCGTGTGCAGCTTCTTGTCTTTCGCTTGTTTGTTGGTAGCTTCAGTCATGTCGCCCATCCTTACTTCTTCTTACCCAATTGGGGCTGGCCCGATTGGGGCTGGCCGAGCAGGGTGTTGACGCGCGCGATCTCGCGGCGCACCCGGCGGGCCTGGTGGGTCTTGGCGAGCTGGCCGGTGGCTTTCTGCATGCGCAGCGAGAATTGCTCCTTCTGCAGATCCAGCAGGTGGCCCTTGAGCTCGTCGGCCGACTTCTGACGCATTTGCTTGAGTTCCATCAGCGCACCGTCCGGGTCACGAAAGTGGTGGTCACCGAGAGCTTCGCGGAAGCCAGGCGGAACGCCTCGCGCGCGGTGGCTTCGTCGACGCCCTCGATCTCGTAGATCATGCGGCCCGGCTGGATCTGCGCGACCCAGAACTCGACGTTGCCCTTGCCCGAGCCCATGCGGACTTCGATCGGCTTCTTGGTGATCGGCTTGTCGGGGAACACGCGGATCCACATCTTGCCGCCGCGCTTGACGTAGCGGCTGATGGAACGTCGCGCGGCCTCGATCTGGCGCGAGGTCAGCTGACCAGTCGCGGTCGACTTCAGGCCGTACTCGCCGAAGCTGACGGCGTTTCCGCACCATGCCAAGCCGTCGTTGCGGCCCTTGTGCATCTTGCGATATTTGGTTCGCTTGGGTTGCAACATGACTTATTCCCTCGCTTCGCGATCACGGCGCGGCGGACGCGGACGATCGCTGCGCTCATTGCGGTCGCCGCGCGGCGTGTCGTCCTGCTTTTCCTGGCCAACCTGGCTGAAGTCGAAGATCTCGCCCTTGTAGACCCACACCTTGATGCCGATGATGCCGTAAGTGGTCTTGGCCTCGGCGAAACCGTAGTCGATGTCGGCGCGCAGCGTATGCAGCGGCACGCGACCTTCGCGATACCACTCCGAACGCGCGATCTCGGCGCCGTTGAGGCGACCGGCGACGTTGACCTTGATGCCCAGCGCACCCAGGCGCATCGCGTTGCCGACCGCCCGCTTCATCGCACGGCGGAACATGATGCGGCGCTCGAGCTGCTGCGCGATCGACTCGGCGACCAGCTGCGCGTCAAGCTCCGGCTTGCGCACCTCGGTCACGTTGATGTGCGCCGGGACGCCCATCTTCGCAGTGACTTCCTTGCGCAGCTTCTCGATGTCTTCGCCACGCTTGCCGATCACCACGCCCGGGCGGGCGGTGTGGATCGTGACGCGCGCGCTGTCGGAGTTGCGCTCGATCTGGATCTTGCTGATCCCGGCCTGCGCCAGCTTCTTGCGCAGCATCTCGCGGACCATGAGGTCGGCGGCCAGGTACTCGGCGAAGTGCTTCTTGCCGGCATACCACTTCGAATTCCAGTCCTTGGAGATGCCCAGGCGGATTCCGGTCGGATGTACTTTATGACCCATAGTCTGCTCCGCCTTACTTCGCTTCGCCCACGACCACAGTAATGTGGCTGGTGCGCTTGAGGATCCGGGTGCCGCGGCCTTTCGCACGCGCCATGAAGCGCTTCAGCGTCGGACCTTCGTCGACCATGATGGTGGTGACCTTGAGCTCGTCGACGTCAGCGCCCTGGTTGTTCTCGGCGTTGGCGATCGCCGACTCCACGACCTTGCGGATCATGTGGGCGGCTTTCTTGTCGGAGAACTTCAGCAGGTTGACCGCGCGCTCGGCCGAGAGGCCGCGCACCTGGTCGGCAACCAGCCGGGCCTTCTGCGGAGAGATGCGCGCGGTGCGCAGGATGGCTTTCGCTTCCATGGTCATCTCCTTACTTCTTGTCGCTGGGTTTCTTGTCGCTGGATTTCTTGTCGCCGCCGTGACCCTTGAAGGTCCGCGTCAACGCGAATTCACCGAGCTTGTGGCCGACCATGTTCTCGTTGACCAGCACCGGGATGTGGTTCTTGCCGTTGTGCACGGCGATGGTGAAACCCACCATTTCCGGAAGGATCATCGAGCGACGCGACCAGGTCTTGATCGGTTTCTTGTTGCTGACCGCGGTCTCCACCTTCTTCTGCAGATGGTGGTCGACGAACGGACCTTTCTTGAGTGAACGTGGCATGGCCGATTAGCTCCTGCGATCGCGCACGATGAACTGCTGCGTGCGCTTGTTCTTGCGGGTCTTGTAACCCTTGGTCGGCACGCCCCACGGGGTGACCGGGTGCGGATTGCCCTGGCCGGCCTTGGCCTCGCCGCCACCGTGCGGGTGGTCGACCGGGTTCATCGCCGCGCCGCGAACGGTCGGCCTGACGCCGCGCCAACGCTGCGCACCAGCCTTGCCCAGCTTCTCGAGGTTGTGCTCGTCGTTGCCGACTTCGCCGATCGTGGCGCAGCACTCGGCCGGCACCTTGCGCATCTCACCCGAACGCAGGCGCAGCATCGCGTAGACGCCTTCGCGGGCGACCAGCTGGACGCCGGCGCCGGCGGCGCGCGCGATCTGCGCACCCTTGCCCGGCTTCATCTCGACGCAATGCACGGTCGAACCGACCGGGATATTGCGCAGCGGCAGCGTGTTGCCAACCTTGATCGGCGCGCTGCTGCCCGCGATCACCTGGTCGCCGGCCTTCAGGCCTTTCGGCGCGATGATGTAGCGACGCTCGCCATCGACGTAGCACAGCAGCGCGATGTGCGCGGTGCGGTTCGGGTCGTACTCGATCCGTTCCACGCGCGCCGGGATGCCTTCCTTGTCGCGCTTGAAGTCGATGATGCGGTAATGCTGCTTGTGACCACCACCGATGTGACGGGTGGTGATGCGACCGTGGTGGTTGCGGCCACCGGTCCTGCTCTGCTTTTCGAGCAGCGCCGCGTGCGGCGCACCCTTGTGCAGGCCCGGCGTGAACACACGGACCATCGAGCGACGGCCGGGTGAAGTGGGTTTGAAAGTCATCAATGCCATGGGTCTGTCCTCAGGCCTTGGCCATCACATCGATCGACTGGCCTTCGGCCAGCGTCACGTACGCCTTGCGCCAATTGGCGCGGCGACCGATGCGCGACTTGAAGGCCTTTTGCTTGCCCTTCACGTTCAACACGTTGACCGCTTCGACCTTGACGTCGAACAACTTTTCCACGGCGACCTTGATGTCGGCCTTGGTAGCAGTCGTCGCGACTTCGAAGACGTATTGGTTGGAAACTTCCTGCAGGCGCGCGGTCTTTTCGGACACGCGCGGCGCACGGATCACTTCGTAATGTTTGCCCAACGCGGGCTTGCCGTCGTTCATGCCAGCCACTCCTCGATCTTCTTGACCGCATCGGACGTCATCACGACCGTGTCGGCGCCGACCAGCGCGACCGGGTCGAGACCCTGCACGTCGCGCACCTCGACATACGGCAGGTTGCGCGCCGACAGGTACAGATGCTCGGAAGCCTCTTCGGTGACGATCAGCGGACGCTGGCCGACCTGGAGATCCTTGAGCTTGGCGATCAGGCCCTTGGTCTTCGGCGAGTCGATATCAAAACCTTCCACGACCATGATCCGGCCCTGGCGGTTGAGTTCCGACAGGATCGCGGCGATCGCAGCGCGGTACATCTTGCGGTTGACCTTCTGCGCGAAGCTGCGCGGCTTGGCCGCGAAGGTCACGCCGCCGCCGACGAAGATCGGAGCTGTCAACGCGCCATGTCGCGCACCGCCGCCCTTCTGCTTCTTCGACTTCTTGGTGGTGCCGCGGACTTCCGAACGCGTTTTCTGCGCCTTGGTGCCGGCGCGGCCCGCATTGCGGTAGGCAACGACGACCTGGTGCACCAGGTTTTCGCTGAATTCACGACCGAAGATCGCATCGGAAACCGACAGCGACTTGCTGCCGGCTTTTCCATTGTTTTCAGTGATGGCGAGTTCCATCGTCAGACTCCCTTGCTCGACGGACGCACGATCACGTCACCGCCTGGCGCGCCCGGCACCGCGCCCTTGATCGCGATCAGGCCGCGCTCGGCGTCGACCTTGACCACCTGCAGACGCTGCGTGCTCTGCTGCACGGCACCCATGTGCCCGGACATCTTCTTGCCCGGGAAAACGCGGCCCGGCGTCTGCCGCTGGCCGATCGAACCCGGCGAACGATGCGACAGCGAGTTGCCGTGGGTAGCGTCGCCCATCTTGAAGTTCCAGCGCTTGATCGTGCCCTGGAAGCCCTTGCCCTTGGTCACGCCTTCGACGTCGACGATCTGGCCGACCTCGAAGATGTCGGCCTTGATCTCGCCGCCGACCGCGAAGTCGGCGATCTTGTCGTCGGCCACGCGCAGTTCCCACAGGCCACGGCCGGCTTCGACCTTGGCCTTGGCGAGGTGACCAGCAAGCGGCTTGTTGACCAGCGCGGCGCGCTTGACGCCGACGGCGACCTGCACGGCGCTGTAGCCGTCGGTCGCGACCGTCTTCACCTGGGTGATGCGGTTCGGGGTGGCTTCGATCAGCGTCACCGGCACGGACTTGCCGTCTTCGGTGAACAGGCGGCTCATGCCGGCCTTGCGCCCGACGATGCCCAACGAATATTTCTTCGTCATCGTCCAGCCCTCAGGTCAGTTTGATCTGCACGTCGACACCCGCCGCGAGCTCGAGCTTCATCAGCGCGTCCACGGTCTTTTCGTTGGGGTCGATGATGTCGAGCACGCGTTTGTGCGTGCGGGTCTCGTACTGGTCACGCGCGTCCTTGTCGACGTGCGGTGACACGAGAATGGTGAAACGCTCGATCTTGGTCGGCAGCGGGATCGGGCCGCGCACTTGCGCGCCGGTCCGCTTGGCCGTCTCGACGATCTCGCTGGCCGAACGATCGATCAGACGATGATCGAACGCCTTGAGCCGAATCCGGATCTTCTGGTCCGCCATGACGG
Source organism: Luteimonas sp. (assembly GCA_035543275.1). Lineage (GTDB taxonomy): Bacteria > Pseudomonadota > Gammaproteobacteria > Xanthomonadales > Xanthomonadaceae > Cognatiluteimonas. Next base: position 30,682 of record DASZZT010000115.1, read on the forward strand.
AATTCCTCGTTAAAAGAGCGACAGGTTGGCGGCTGGGTGCGCCGAACCCCGTTAATTCAATGACTTTGCGGGGGAAAAGCCCCGCTTCCCGTGAATATCCTTGCCTCGAATCCTTGGCTGAAAACAAGGCAGGCCGGTTGCCCGGTCTGCCCAGATGGGAACTGCAAACGCGATAACGCGCCCCGCCATGAGTGTCCCGAACAACTTCGGAACGGGCGGAGCAGTTGCCGCGCGACATTTCCCTGTCTGGCGAAAACGACGCGCGTCCTGCGCTTCATTTCGCTGGTTGCGGCGCTTTCAAAGAGACAAGGGCCGCTGAGCCGCACATTCTAGCGGGTATGCATTGGACTGCGCAAGCACAATCCACTGTCCAACCATATTTCCTGCTTTCCCGGCGTTATCCGGCCCATCGGGCCGGATCAACGGCAGGAGTTATCGGGGCCGCTTCTGCCCCGATAACCACTACTTATTTCATGCCTGATTACTTCAGGATCTTCGCCACCACGCCGGCGCCGACGGTGCGGCCGCCTTCGCGGATCGCGAACCGCAGGCCCTCGTCCATCGCCACCGGGTTGATCAGCGACACCACCATCTGCACGTTGTCGCCCGGCATCACCATCTCCACACCCTCCGGCAGCTCGCAAGCGCCGGTGATGTCGGTGGTGCGGAAGTAGAACTGCGGACGGTAGCCCTTGAAGAACGGCGTGTGACGGCCACCCTCGTCCTTGCTCAGCACATACACCTCGGCCTCGAAGTCGGTGTGCGGC
>DASZZT010000116.1:0-2199 GCA_035543275.1 Luteimonas sp.
GATCGCAACGCGCAACTGGCTATACCTGCACCCCGACACCGGCGCGAAGTTCGGGATCGGCGACGAGGACTGGGTCGAGGTGTCCTCGCACCACGGTAGCATCCGCGTGCAGGCACGGTTCGCGTCCAACGTGCAGCCGGATACGGTGTGGAGCTGGAATGCGATCGGCAAGCGCAAGCGCGCGTGGAAACTTGCGAAGGATGCGCCCGAATCGAATCAGGGCTTCCTGTTGAATCACTTGATTTCCGATGTCACGCCCAAGGGTGACTACGCCAACGCCGATCCGGTCACCGGGCAGGCGGCGTGGTTCGACTTGCGCGTGAATATCCGCAAGGTCGAGCACGTCGTCGAAAGCGAGCCGCAGTTCGCACCGCTGGCTTATGCCGAGGCCGACGAGCGCCCGTTGCGCTACGGCGTCCGTTTCCGCAACGCACAACACCGAAGCAAGGCGAAGCAATGACCGATCTGCCGCCGCCGTCGAAAGTCAAACTCGGGCTGGTGATCGACCTCGACACCTGCGTCGGCTGCCACGCCTGCGCGGTCGCCTGCAAGGAATGGAACGCCGGCGGTATCGCCGGGCCGCTGACCGACGAGCAACCCTACGGCAAGGATCCGTCGGGCGTGTGGTTCAACCGCGTGCACAGCTACGAGGTCGTGGCGACGACGGCCTGCGCGTCCAGCGGCAGCATCGCGGCGGAAGCTGCGCAACCAGCAATGACGCTTCATTTCCCACGCAGCTGCCTGCATTGCGAAACGCCGGCGTGCGTGACGGTGTGCCCGACCGGCGCCAGCTACAAGCGCGCCGAGGACGGCATCGTGCTGGTCGACGAGGACAAATGCATCGGTTGCGGGCTGTGTGCCTGGGCCTGTCCGTACGGCGCGCGCGAGTTTTCACCGGTCGAAGGCGTGATGAAGAAATGCACGCTGTGCGTCGACCGCATCTACAACCAGAACCTGCCCGAAGCCGAACGCGAGCCGGCCTGCGTGCAGGTCTGCCCGACCAAGGCGCGCCACTTCGGCGACCTCGGCGATCCCGAGTCGAAGGTGTCGAAGCTGGTCGCCGAACGTGGCGGCGTGGCATTGCTGCCGGAGCTCGGATACGCACCGGTCAACCGCTATCTGCCGCCGCGGCCGCGGCGGGTCAACAACGCCGCCGCTTCGACCGAAGTGCCCGCCGAAACGCTCGACGCTGCATCCCTGACGCCTGTGCTGCGTTGGCTGGACCGGAAGCTGAGTCGATGAGCGCGGCACGGAGTTCATGCATCCGCCTTTCGAGATTCCTTTGCGCGCGGCGGCGCGTTGGAAAAGACCCGCAAGCCGATGTCGTCGCGGCGCGGATAGATCGCGTGTTGAGCCGCTGACATGCATCCAGCGCTCTCGGTCATTTTTTTTACCACACTGTCCGGCGCCGGCTACGGCTTGCTGTTCTGGAGCGCGCTCGCGGCGCTGACCGCGCGAGTGCCGGTGCGGCCGCTGCTGGCATCGGTGCTGCTGGCATTGCTGCTGGTCACGATCGGCCTGCTGAGTTCCCTCGCCCACCTTGGCAAGCCGCAGCGGGCGTGGCGCGCATTCTCGCAATGGCGCACGTCGTGGCTATCGCGCGAAGGCGTGGTGTCGCTGCTGACCTACCTGCCGGCATTGCTGTTCGCCGCACTGCTGCTGCCAGCGATGATCTCGGCCAACGTTGAAGGCGAAGTCACGCAACTCAATGCCGCCGGCGTCGCGATCTGCATCGCCTTGGCAGCCTGCTCGATCGCGACCGTGATCTGCACCGCGATGATCTATGCCTCGCTCAAGCCGATCCCGGCCTGGAGGCATCGGCTGGTGGTGCCGGGCTATCTGCTGTTCGCGCTGGTCAGCGGCGAACTGCTGCTCGCAGCGATCGCAACCCTGTCCGGCACGATGGTCGGGAATGCACCGTCGCTAGCCGTCGCTGCACTCGCGGTTGCGCTGGGGCTGCTGAAACTGCGCTACTGGCGCGATATCGACGCCACGCCGTTGCCGGCCACGCGCGGCGCAGCGGTCGGACTGCCGAAGCGCAACGTCACGGTGTTCGAGCGCCCGAATACCGAAGCCAATTACATCACCCGCGAGATGGCATTCGTGGTCGCACGGAAACATTCGCGGCGCTTGCGGCGGCTGGCGATCGTGCTGTTCGCGATCGTACCGGTACTGTGCCTGCTGCCGGCGTGGTGGTTC
>DASZZT010000117.1:0-13246 GCA_035543275.1 Luteimonas sp.
GCCGGCGAAGTGGTCGGACTGCTCGGCCCCAACGGCGCCGGCAAGACCACCTGCTTCTACATGATCGTCGGCCTGGTGCCGGCCGACGAAGGCCAGATCACGCTCGACGGCCGCGACATCACCGCCGAGCCGATGTACACCCGCGCCAAGCTCGGCGTCGGCTACCTGCCGCAGGAGCCGTCGGTGTTCCGCAAGCTCAGCGTCGCCGACAACCTGCGGCTGGTGCTGGAGCTGCGCCCGGATCTCGACGGCAAGGGCCGCCAGCGCGAGCTCGACAGCCTGATGGACGAGCTGCAGGTCGCCCATGTCGCCGACCAGATCGGCGCCAGCCTGTCCGGCGGCGAGCGGCGCCGGGTCGAAATCGCGCGCGCACTCGCTGCGAAACCGCGGCTGATGCTGCTCGACGAACCGTTCGCTGGCGTCGACCCGATCTCGGTCGGCGAGATCCAGCGCATCGTCCGCCACCTCAAGAATCGCGGCATTGGCGTGCTGATCACCGACCACAACGTGCGCGAGACCTTGGGCATTTGCGACCGCGCGTATATTCTCAGCGATGGTGGCGTGCTCGCGCAGGGGGCTCCGGACGCGCTGCTGGCCAATCCCGACGTGCGTCGCGTCTACCTGGGCGATTCCTTCCGCCTGTAGCCTTTGAGTTCGCTCGAAGACTACAGGCCAAGAGACCAGACAGCGGCCGCCGTCCTCCCCCGGACGCGTAGTAACTGTCATGAAAGCCCGCCTGCAGACATCGCTCGGCCAACACCTGGTGCTCACGCCCCAGTTGCGCCAGGCGATCCATCTGCTGCAGCTCTCGGCGCTGGAGCTCGACGCCGAACTTGCTGCCGCGGTCGAAAGCAACCCGCTGCTGGATTGGGCCGAACCGGAACCGATCCGCACCGAGTCCGCTGATGCACACGAGGCCCTCCACCCGCGCGCGCGGGTGGACGACGAGCCGCCGCCGTGGAGCCGCGACAGCGAGCCCTGGCAACAACGCAACGGGGCCTTCGACGGCGACGATGACGATGGCGATGCTGCCGAACGCGTGATCGAGCCGGAAACGCTGCACGACCACCTGCTCTGGCAGCTGCACCTGACCCATCTGTCCGCGCGCGACCGCCAGATCGGGCTGGCCCTGATCGATGCCATCGACGACGATGGCTACCTGCGCGAGCCGCTGGAAGCGCTGCTGCAGTCCTTGCGCCCGGAACGGGTGGTCGGCCTCGACGAGTTGCTGGCGGTGCTGCACCAGCTGCAGCGCTTCGATCCGCCCGGCGTCGGCGCGCGCGACCTCGGCGAATGCCTGGCGCTGCAGCTGACGCTGCTGCCGGACGACACGCCCGGCAAGCCGCTGGCGCTGCGGATGGCGGCCGGGCCGATCGAGCGCCTGCCGAAGCTCGGGATTGCCGGACTAGCCGCGGAACTGCACTGCACCGCATCGCAGGTCACGCTCGCGCTGCAGCTATTGCGCTCGCTCGACCCGCGCCCGGGCGCCCAGATCGGCGCCATCCCGGCCGACACCTACGTCACCCCCGATTGCGTGATCTGGCGCCAGCAGGGCGTCTGGCGAGTTGCGCTGGCGGCCAGCCAGCAACCCAGGCTCACCATCCATCGCGGCTATGAACAGATGATCGGGCACGCCGCAGGCACCGATGCCAGCTACCTGCGCGGCCGCCTGCAGGAGGCGCGCTGGCTGCTGAAGAACCTCGAGGCGCGCGGCGAGACCTTGTTGAAGGTAGTGCGTTGCCTGGCGCGGCAGCAGTCCGGCTTCCTGGAATTCGGCGACCAGGCCCTGCGCCCGCTCACCCTGCGTGAAGTCGCGGCCGAGGTCGGCCTGCACGAATCCACCGTCTCGCGCGCAGTCGCGCGCAAGTACGTGCGCACGCCGCGTGGCACCTTGCCGCTGCGCGGCTTTTTCGCCTCGGGCATCGACACCGATGGCGGCGGCGAGGCCTCCAGCATCGCGATCCAGACCATGATCCGGCGCCTGATCGATGCCGAAAACCCGCGCAAGCCGCTGTCCGACGCGCGCCTGGCCGAGACCCTGAAGGCCACCGGCGTGCCGGTGGCGCGGCGCACCGTGGCAAAATACCGGGAAGCAATGAGTATCCCGTCGTCCCAGGAGCGGGTCCGGATCGGCTGATGCGCTTGCTGGTCATGCCTGATCGCTCGTTTCCTGGGTCCGGGGCTGTTCAACTCCGAATTCACTTTGCATCGCACCCCATCCGCGCGATGCTGGCTTCACACCGACGAAGGAGGTTGCCGATGCGCATCGATACCCATGGTCAGCAGATTGAAGTCACCCCTGCCCTGCGTGATTACGTCGAGAGCAAGCTGGCGCGGCTGGCGCGGCATTTTGACCAGCCGCTGGACGTGCGCGCGCTGCTGAGCATCGACAAACCCGAGCACCGCGCCGAGGCGACCGTCAATGTCGCCGGCCGCACCCTGCATGCCGACGCCAACGGCATCGACATGTATGCCGCGATCGACCTGCTCGCCGACAAGCTCGACCGGCTGCTGGTCAAGCACAAGGAAAAACTGGTCGACCATCACCGCGGCGAAAGCGCCGCGCGCGACGGCAGCTTCACCTGACCCGGGCAGCGCAGATGATGCCGCTGTCCGACCTGCTCACCGCCGAGCGCATCGTGCTGCTGGTCGAGCCGCGCGACTTTGAAGCCGTGCTGGATGCGGCGGCGCAGCTGCTGGCGGACGCGGCTCCGGGCTCGACCGCCACCATCGGCGAGTGCCTGCGCCAGCGCGAGCGTCTGGGCAGCACCGCGATCGGCCACGGTGTCGCCATTCCGCATGGCCGCAGCGACGTCTTCGACGCCGCCCGCGGGGCGTTCCTGCGGCTGCAGCACCCAGTCGACTTCGATGCCGGCGACGGCATGCCGGTCGACCTGGTGTTCGCGATGGCGGTGCCCGAGCATTTCACCCAGCAACACCTGCAGATGCTGTCCGAGCTGGCCGAGCGCTTCGCCGACCCCGGTTTCCGCGCGGCCTTGCGCGCGGCCGGCGATATTGGCGCACTGCGCGCGGCGCTGCTCGACGGAATGCCTGCGGCCGCGGCCGCCGGGTGACAGGCGCATGAACGCCCGGATCAGCGCGCGTGAACTGTTCGACCAGCAACGCGAGCGCCTGGGCCTGCGCTGGCTGGCCGGCCAGCGGGGCGAAACCCGCGAGCTGGAATCGGTCGACACCGTTGCCCGGCGGCCATCGCTGGCCGGCTATCTCAACGCGATCTATCCGAACAAGGTGCAGATCCTCGGTACCGAGGAACTGGCCTGGCTCGACGGCCTGGATTCGCGCCTGCGCTGGGAGACGATCGAGAAGATCGTCCAGTTCCGGCCGCTGGCGCTGGTGATCAGCAAGGACCAGGTCTGCCCGGAAGACCTGCGTATCGCCGCCGAGGAGTCCGACACGCCGCTGTGGAGTTCGCCCAAGCGCGGCCATGAGCTGCTCAACCACCTGCAATACCGCCTCGCGCGCACGCTGGCGCCGCGAGTGACGCTGCATGGCGTATTCATGGAGATCTACTCGATCGGTGTGCTGATCACCGGCGAGGCCGGCTCGGGCAAGAGCGAGCTGGCGCTGGAGCTGGTCACCCGCGGCCATCGTCTGGTCGCCGACGACGCACCCGAGTTCACCCAGATCGCACCCGACGTGCTCGATGGCACCTGCCCGGAATTGCTGCTCGACCTGCTCGAGGTGCGCGGCCTGGGCGTGCTCAACATCCGCCAGATGTTCGGCGATACCGCCGTGAAGCGGAACAAATACCTGCGCCTGATCGTGCACCTGAGCAAGCCGATGCAGGAAGCCACGCCCGGCGGCCTGGAGCGCCTGACCGGCGACGGCGGTACCCGCCGCGTGCTCGATCTCGACGTGCCCACGATCACCGTGCCGGTGATGGCCGGCCGCAACCTGGCAGTGCTGACCGAGGCTGCAACCCGTGTGCACGTCCTGCGGGCGAAGGGCGTCGATCCGGCCGCGGCGTTCATGGCGCGCCACAGCCATTTCCTGGAACGTGCGCAATGACCGAAGACGTCGTGCCATGAACACGCATGCCGCCCCCGCGTTGGTGATCGTCAGCGGCATGTCCGGTTCCGGCAAGTCGGTCGGCCTGAACACGCTCGAGGACCTCGGCTTCTACTGCGTCGACAACCTGCCGGCGGAATTGCTGCCGGCATTCGTGCGTAGTGTCGCCCGCGACGACGGCGCGCCGGAGAAGCTCGCGGTCGCCATCGACGTGCGCAATCGCCACACCGACCTTGCCAACATCCCGGAATGGCTGTCCGCGGTCGGTGCGCTCGGACTGGATCCGAAGCTGGTGTTTTTCGACACCAGCGACGACATCCTGCTCAAGCGTTACGCAGACACCCGCCGCCGGCATCCACTCAGCCATCTCGGGCTGGCGCTGGCGGACGCGATCTCGCTCGAGCGCCAGGTACTAAAACCATTGCGGCAGATCGCCGACCGCGTGATCGATACCAGCGCGCTCAACGTGCACCAGCTGCGCCGGCAGGTGACCACCGAATTCGGCCTCAGCGGCGACACCGAGTTGTCGCTGCTGTTCGAATCATTCGCCTACAAGCGCGGCGTGCCGGCCGACGCCGACTTCATGTTCGATGCACGGGTGCTGCCCAATCCACACTGGAACCCGGAGCTGCGTCCGCTGTCCGGGCGCGATACGGCGGTGCGCGAGTTCCTCGAGGCGCAGCCGGACGTCGCGCAGTACGTTACCCAGGTCGCGCAGTTTCTCGACACGTGGTTGCCGCGGCTGCGCTCGGACACCCGCAGCTACGTCACCGTCGCCTTCGGCTGTACCGGCGGCCGCCATCGTTCGGTGTACCTGGCCGAGCAGTTGGCCCGGCATTGCCGCGAACACGGATGGAATCAGGTCGCGGTGCACCATCGCGAGTTGGACTGAGCCCTGCAGGGCGGAACCGCCGAAGGCGATTGCGCCGCATGTGCCACGACTCCGATCGACATGCGGCGGGATCCGCTGCGCGGGTTCCGCCCTACCCGTTCCCTCTTGCGGCTCCCGCGCTTCCGGCCGTTCAGCTCCTCTGTTAAGTTGCCTGCATGGCCGTCGGCATCCTGCTCATCACCCATGAAGGCATCGGCCCGGCGCTGATCGTGGTGGCGACGCGGCTGCTGCGGCAATTGCCACTCAAGACCGAGGCGTTCGAAGTGCCGTTCGATGCCGATCCCGATGCCCTGCTGCCCCCCGCCAGCGCTGCGCTGCGCCGGGTCGACGACGGCCAGGGCGTTCTCGTGCTGACCGATCTTTACGGCGCCACCCCGAGCAACCTGGCTGCGAAACTCGCGCGGCTGGGCACGTCGGTGCGGCGCGTCTCGGCGCTCAACCTGCCGATGCTGCTGCGGGTGATGAACTATGCCGAACTCGACCTGGACGAGCTGCCCGCGGTCGCCGCCGCAGGCGCGCGCAACGGGGTCATCCATGACGATGCCTGAGGCAACCTGACGTGATCGAACGCGAACTGCTGATCGGTAACCGCCTCGGCCTGCATGCGCGCGCAACCGCCAGGCTGGTGCAGGTGCTGTCCGGCTTCCGCTGCAACGCCACGCTCGCCGCCAGGGGCCGCGAGGTCAACGCCAAGAGCATCATGGGCGTGATGCTGCTGGCCGCCGGCCAAGGCACGCCGGTGCTGTTGCGGGTGGATGGCGTCGACGAGGCCGCGGCAGCGGCGGCGGTGATCGACCTGTTCGAGCGGCGTTTCGACGAGGAGGCCTGATGCGGCTGCTGCTGTCCGGGCACGGTGCCTCCCGCGGCAGCGCGCTCGGACGCGCCCGGGTCCGGCTGCCGCATGTGCTGGAAGTCGCCGAGGAGCGCATCGATGATGTCGACGCCGAACTGGCGCGGCTGCATGCCGCGATCCGCGTCGTGCGCGGCGAGATGCAGGCCATGCGCCAACGCCTGCACGGGGCGCTGGTGCCGGAAGTCGGCGAGTTCCTCGATCTGCACGCATTGTTGCTGGATGACCCGGAACTGCTGCGCGGCCTCGACGAACTGATCCGCGTCGGCCATTACTCCGCCGACTATGCCCTGCGCCTGCAGCGCGACCGCATCGCCAAGGTGTTCACCGGAATGGACGATGCGTACTTGCGCAGTCGCATCGATGACATCGACCAGGTGATCGGCCGCATCCATGCCGCCCTGCACCGGCGCGATGCCGACCTGCAGGGCGTCGCCGGCGAGATCCTGATCACCGACAACATCGCACCGGCCGAGCTGGCGCAGCTGCAGGCGCAGGGCGTGATGGCGGTGGTCACTGCCGGTGGCAGCGCGCTGTCGCACAGCGCGATCCTTGCGCGCAGCCTGCACCTGCCGCTGGTGGTCGGCGCCACCGAGGCCCTGCAGAAGATCAATGACGGCGATGTGCTGGCGGTCGATGGCGGCAACGGCATCGTCGTGCGCGAGCCGGATGCGTCCGACCTGCGCGCGTATCGCGCCCGCGCCCGCGAGTACGCACGCGACCGCAAGCAGCTCAACCGCCTGCGCCGCGAGCCGTCGCGCACGCTCGATGGCGTCGACATCAAGCTATATGCCAACGCCGAGTCGCGCGGCGACGTCGCCGAGGCGCATGCGCTCGGCGCTGCCGGTGTCGGCCTCTATCGCACCGAGTTCCTGTTCCTCAACACCGATACGTTGCCCGACGAGGACGCGCAGTTCCGCGCTTACCGCGACGTGGTGCTGGGCATGACCGGGCGCAGCGTCACCATCCGCACGCTCGATCTGGGCGCCGACAAGGCCGATCGCTCGGGGCTGGTCCTGCCCGACGAACCCAACCCCGCGCTCGGCTTGCGCGGCGTGCGCCTGTCGCTGGCGCGCGCAGGCCTGTTCGAGACGCAACTGCGCGCGATCGTGCGCGCGTCCGGCTACGGCCCGGTGCGGCTGCTGGTGCCGATGATCAGCTGCCGCGAGGAGATCCTTGCAGTCGCCGCCCTGCTCAAGCGCGTGACGCGCGACCTGCGCAGCGCAGGCCACGAGATCGCCGAACACATTCCCCTCGGTGCGATGATCGAGGTACCGGCCGCCGCGATTGCCCTGCCCGGTTTCATCGGCGCGATCGATTTTCTCTCGATCGGCACCAATGACCTCGTGCAATACCTGCTCGCCGTCGACCGCAACAACGAGGCACTGGGTGAGCTGTATTCGCCGTTGCACCCGGCGGTACTGCGATTGCTGCACAGCGTGATCACCATCGCCAACAAACGCGGCAAACCGGTGGCGGTGTGCGGCGAGATGGCCGGCGACGCGGTCTTCGCGCCGCTGCTGCTCGCGCTCGGCCTGGAGGAATTCAGCCTGCATCCGGCGACGCTGCTGGAGGTGCGCCGTGCGATCCGCGGTTGCGACCTGGGCGCATTGCGCGCAAGCGCACCGGCGCTGCTACGCGCTCGTGATCGCGCGGGCATCGAGAAGTGGCTGCGGTCGCTCAGCGCGCCGGTAGCGGAGTGACGCAATGGCTGCTGCCGGCGTCGAGCGCTGCGATCACGCGGTCGGCCTGGCGATCAAGCAGGTAAAAAGCCAGGCCGGGCTTGACCCACTGGCCGGTCTTCTCGCTGCCCTTTCTTTCGTCACTGCGGGCGAACACCTTGCGCTCTTGCGCATCGAGCTGGATCTCGATCCTGGGCGACATCGCTGCCGGCAGTTCCCACTCGACATTGGCGGTGTACTGACCGTCCGGCCCGCAGTCCGCGCCGACCGGCGTCACTGCAAAATGCACGCCGGTTTCCGCGTACGGCATCGTCGCCGGCGCCGGGACCGACGAATTGCAGCCACCTAGCAGCAACGTTGCGGCGCAAAGCAGGATGCTGGATCGCGAAGCGAGGCGCATGGCAGGGTTCGGATACGGAAAGTGCCGACACACTAGTCGCCTCGTCGTCCCGAATCCAGTACGCAGGCCGTGCACCGATCCGACGCAAGCGCGATAATGCTTGGCATGAACGCCTGACCCTGTCGCGCCAATCGTGGTGCGATGCGCCAACGGAAGCCCCGCATGGCCGAAGCCGTCCGCCACGACAAGACCGCGCGCCAGCTGCGTCTGCTTTCGGATGCGCTCGACAGCGGCCGTCTCGGCCCGGTGCGGCGGCTGGTCAACACGCTGTCGCCGGCCGAGATCGGCAACCTCCTGGAATCATTGCCGCCCGGCCAGCGCGTGGTCGTGTGGGGCCTGGTCGATCCGGAAGACGACGGCGAGGTGCTGCTGCACGTCGGCGACGAGGTACGCGAAGGCCTGATCGCGGACATGGATCCGGACGAGATCCTCGCCGCGGTCGAGGACCTCGACATCGACGACCTCGCCGACCTGGTCGAGGACCTGCCGGACACCGTCATCGATGAAGTGCTCAAGTCGATGGATCGCGAGAACCGCGAACGGCTCGAGCAGGTGCTGTCGTATCCCGAGGACAGCGCCGGGCGCCTGATGAATCCCGACGTGGTGACGGTGCGTACCGACACCACCGTGGACGTGGTGCTGCGCTATCTGCGCCTGCGCGGCGAACTGCCCGACCACACCGACCACCTCTACGTCGTCAGTCGTCGCCACCAGTATCTCGGCCGCATCGCGTTGCAGTCGCTGCTGACCCACGACGCCAGCACGCCGATCAACGCGCTGATCGATGACGAGCAGCCGGCAATCGACGTGATCGAATCGACCGACGAGGTTGCGCGCCAATTCTCCGACCACGACTGGATTTCAGCGCCGGTCGTGGACGACAACAACATCCTGCTCGGCCGCATCACCATCGATGACGTGGTCGACATCATCCGCGAACAGGCCGAACACCAGGCCCTCGGCGCGGCCGGCCTGGACGAGGACGAGGACCTGTTCTCGCCAGTGGCGCGCGCGACCAGACGCCGCCTGTTGTGGCTGGGCATCAACCTGGCGACCGCGTTCCTCGCCGCATCGGTGGTCGGCCAGTTCGCTGGCACCATCCAGAAGATCGTCGCGCTGGCGGTGCTGATGCCGATCGTCGCCGGCATGGGCGGCAACGCCGGCACCCAGGTGCTGGCGCTGGTGATCCGCGGTCTTGCCCTCGGCCAACTCGGTGCGACCAACCTGCAGGTGCTGGTCTGGAAGGAAGTCCGCGTCGCCCTGCTCAACGGGCTGGCGCTGGGCATCGTGCTCGGCGGCATCGTATGGATCTGGTTCGGGGAATGGCCGCTGGCACTGGTGATCGCCAGCGCGCTTACCATCAACCTGCTGTCGGCGGCATTGGCGGGCGTGATGGTGCCGGTGACGTTGAAGCGCATGGGCTTCGATCCCGCGCTCGCCGGCGGCGTGATCCTGACCACGGTCACCGACGTGATGGGGTTCCTGAGCTTCCTCGGGCTGGCGACGTTGGTCTTGCTGCGGTGAGCGGCCGATTCGTGCCAGATGACGCCAGCTACGTTGCCGGCACAGTCAGCCCAGCAACGCTTCCAGCACCGCCATCCGCACCGCGACGCCGTTGCCGACCTGTTGCAGGATCAATGACTGCGGGCCATCGGCAACGGCATCGTCGATCTCGACCCCACGGTTCATCGGGCCAGGATGCAAGACCACCGCATCGGGAGCGGCACGGCGCAAACGTTCGACGGTCAGGCCGTAATCGCGATGGTAATCGTCGAGCGACGACACCAGGCCTTGTTCCATGCGCTCGCGCTGCAGCCGCAGCATCATCACCGCATCGACGCCGTCGAGCGCGGCGTCGAAGTCCTGCGTTACCGTACAGCCGTCGAGCGTCGGATCGTCTGGCAACAACGACTGCGGACCGCAGATGCGGATCTCTCCGGTGCCAAGCGTGCGCAGCGCATGCAGGTCGGAGCGCGCGACCCGCGAATGCTTGACGTCGCCGACGACCAGCACCTTCAACTTCGAGAAATCGTCGCCCTTGGCCTGGCGCAGGGTCAGCATGTCGAGCAAGCCTTGCGTCGGATGCGCGCGGCGGCCGTCGCCGGCGTTGATCAGCGCGGTGCCGGCACTTACCGCCGCTGCCAGCGCATCGACTGCGCCGTCGTCAGGATGGCGCACGACGAAACCGTGCACGCCCATCGCCTCGAGATTCTTCAGCGTGTCGACCGCGGTCTCGCCTTTCCTGGTCGACGAGCTGGAAGCATCGAAGTTGAGCGTGTCGGCGCCCAGCCGCGTCGCCGCGAGCTGGAAGCTGGAGCGCGTGCGCGTCGATGGTTCGAAGAACAGGTTGCATACCGCCTTGCCGGCGAGCGTGGCGCGCAGCCCGCTGCCGCCGTGCGCATGCTCATGCAACTGCTGCGCCCGTTCGAGCAGGCGCAGCAGTACCGCGCGCGGCAGGCCTTCGAGGGTCAGCAGGTGGCGCAAGCGGCCGGTGGGATCGAGTTGCTCGGTCATGGCGGGTCGTTTCGTGTTGGCCTTCCCCGGCTGGAGAAGAGAGATTTCATGCAACCGGCTGTGCGTCCTGCGGCGACGCCAGCCAGCGTTCGATGATCACCGCCGCAGCGACCGCGTCCAGCGCAGCGGCGTCACGACGCTTCCGTCGGCCTGCCGCGCGATCGGCGGCGAAGCGCTGTGCGGCCTCGATCGAACTCGCGCGCTCGTCCACCAGTACCACCGGCAGCGCGTAGCGCATGCGCAACTCCGCGGCGAAGGCATGCGCGACACCGCGGATCGGCTGGTCGCCGCCGTCCAGCGTCATCGGATCGCCGACCACGAATCCATCGGGGCGCCATTCCTGGCGCAGGCGGTCGATCGCGGGCCAGTCCGGGCCGTGTCCATGCACATCGATCACCGCCAGTGCGCGCGCGCCATGTCCGAATGCGCTGCCGACCGCCACACCAATCCGGCGCGCGCCGACATCGAAGCCGAGCACCGTGCCGTCGCTGCGGATCGCCGGGACGCCAGTCATGCGTGGCCCGCGTAATCCGCGATCCGCGCCATGTCCACGCCGATCAGGCCGGCCGCGGCTCGCCAGCGCGCTTCCAGAGGCAGCGAATACAACACGTCGGCGGCGACCGGCGCAGTGAGCCAGCTGTTCTCGACGAGTTCGTGCTCCAGCTGCCCTGCGCCCCAGCCGGCACAGCCCAGGGCGACCATCGCGTGTCGCGGGCCATCGCCGCGCGCCATCGCTTCGAGAATGTCGCGCGAGGTGGTGATCGACAGCTCCTCGCTGACGGCGAGGCTGGAATCCCAATCGCCCATGCCCTCGTGCAGCATGCCCTCGTGCAGCGTGCCATCGTGCAGCGTGCCATCGTGCAGCACGAACCCACGCTCGGGATGCACCGGGCCGCCGGCGAGCACGACCTGCGCCCGCAAGTTCGCGTCGTCGCAGTTGATGCCCATCTGCTGGAACACCTCGCCCAGCGTGTATTCCGAGGCGCGATTGATCACCACACCCATGGCGCCGTCGGCGTCGTGCTGGCAGATCAACGCCACGCTGCGCGCGAAGTGCGGGTCGGCCAGCGCCGGCAACGCGATCAGCAACTGGTTGGCGATGAAACCGGGGGCGCTCATGCGGCGATTCTAGCGCGGCCTCCTGCGTGGCCTGTGTCCCGCGGGTAGGATGGCGCCGTCGCCCATCGCCGGAGCCCGCCATGTCCCGCCATCCGTTGCTGCTCGCCTGCCTCGCCAGCCTGGCCCTGTCCGCCTGCCAACGCAGTACCGAGGCGCCGCCAGTCGCACCGGCCGACGCGCCCGCAGCCGCCGCCTCCTATGCCCAGCAGCATGCCGGCGATTACGCAGTCGTACCGCTGAAAGCCGACCTGTCCGCATTCGACGCCAACGGCAAGCACATGATCGCGCTGCTGGTGCAGGCCTCCGAGGTAATGAATGACCTCTACTGGCAACAATCCTGGGACGGCGATCGCGCCGCGCTGCTGGCCAAGGCGCCGGATGCCGCCGCCCGCGCACTGGTCGAACTCAACTTCGGCCCCTGGGACCGGCTCAACGAGGACACCCCGCTGCTCGAAGGCATCGGCCCGCGTCCGCCCGGCAGCACCTTTTATCCCAAGGACATGACCAAGGACGAGTTCGAGCAGGCCACGCTGCCCGACAAGACCTCGTGGTACACGCTGTTGCGTCGCGACGCCGCCGGCAAGCTCATCACGGTGCCGTATCACGAGGCCTACAAGGCCGACCTTGGACGCGCCGCGGCCCTGCTGCGCGAGGCGGCGAAGCTCAGCGCCGACAAGTCGTTCGCCAATTACCTGGCGATGCGCGCCGACGCGCTGCTGTCCGATGACTTCCAGCCGAGCGATCTGGCCTGGATGGAGATGAAGACCAATCCGGTCGACATCGTGATCGGCCCGATCGAGACCTACGAGGACCAGCTGTTCGGCTACAAGGCCGCGTACGAGGGCCTGGTGCTGATCAAGGACCATGCCTGGAGCGCAAAGCTGGCGCGCTTCGCGCAATTCCTGCCGGCGCTGCAGAAGGGCCTGCCGGTTCCGGACAAGTACAAGGCGGAAACGCCCGGCTCCGACGCCGACCTCAACGCCTATGCCGCGGTCTACTACGGCGGCAACGCCAACGTCGGCGCCAAGACCATCGCCATCAACCTGCCCAACGACGAGCAAGTGCAACTGAAGAAGGGCACGCGCCGGCTGCAGCTGGAGAACGTGATGCGGGCGAAGTTCGACACCATCCTGATGCCGATCGCGAAACAGCTGATCGCGCAGGACCAGCTAAAGAACGTCACCTTCGACGCGTTTTTCGAAGACACGATGTTCCATGAAGTCGCGCACGGGCTAGGCATCAAGAACACACTCGACGGCAAGGGCACGGTCAGCGATGCGCTGAAGGATTACTCGTCGAATTTCGAGGAAGGCAAGGCTGACGTGCTCGGCCTGTACATGATCGATGCGCTCAGCAACCAGGGCGAGCTCGACAAGAGCAAGCTGATGGACAGCTACGTCACCTTCCTCGCAGGCATGTTGCGCTCGGTGCGCTTTGGCGCCAGCGATGCGCATGGCAAGGCGAACATGATCCGCTTCAACTTCTTCGCCGAGCGCGGCGCGTTCTTGCGCGACCCTGCCAGCGGCCGCTACCGCGTCGACTTCAACAAGATGCACGCGGCGATGAACGCGCTCAGCGAGAAGCTGCTGACCGTACAGGGCGACGGCGACTACGCCGAGGCCAAGCGCATGACCGACACGATGGGCGTGGTCAAGCCGGAACTCGCGGGCGACCTGGCGAAGCTGAAGGACGCGAAGATCCCGGTCGACATCCGCTTCGAGCAGGGGTTGGAGACGCTCGGGTTGTCGCAGTACAAGGCA
>DASZZT010000118.1:0-2043 GCA_035543275.1 Luteimonas sp.
CAGCGCGCCGGCCACAGCGCCCGACCGAGCGCAGGCAGGGCGCTGTCAACTGCGAAGGCGGCGATCCGGTTGACAGCGACAGGCATGCTTTCCAGACTGCCCGCCTTGTCCAGCCGTGTCCGTCGGGAAACTCCCATGCCAACCGTCAGTCAACCAGCTGTCAGTCAACGCTCCGCCGTGCGCCACGATTGGACCCGCGACCAGGTCCTGGCCCTGTTCGCGCTGCCATTCACCGAGCTGCTGCATCGCGCCGGCACCGTGCATCGCCGGCATTTCGACCCGGCCGAGGTCCAGGTCAGCACATTGCTGTCGGTGAAGACCGGCGGCTGCCCGGAGGACTGCGGCTACTGCCCGCAGGCGGCGCGCTACCACACCGGCGTCGACGCGACGAAATTGATGTCGACCGAAGCGGTGGTCGAGAAAGCGCAGCAGGCCAAGGCCGCGGGCGCGTCGCGTTTCTGCATGGGCGCAGCCTGGCGCTCGCCGAAGGATCGCGACATCCCGAAAGTCGCGGCGATGATCCGCGAGGTCAAGGCCCTGGGCCTGGAGACCTGCGCCACGCTCGGCATGCTGTCGGATACCCAGGCGCACGCGCTGAAGGCGGCCGGTCTGGACTACTACAACCACAACCTCGACACCGCGCCGGAGTTCTACGGGCAGATCATCCACACCCGCGAATTCCAGGATCGCCTCGACACCCTGTCGCACGTGCGCGATGCCGGCATGAAAACCTGCTGCGGCGGCATCGTCGGCATGGGCGAGAGTCGTGAACAACGCGCCGGCCTGCTGCAGGCGCTGGCGACGCTGCCGGCGCATCCGGACTCGGTGCCGATCAACCGCCTGGTAAAAGTCGAAGGCACGCCGCTGGCCGGCGCTGCCGAGCTGGACCCGTTCGAGTTCGTGCGTACGGTTGCGATCGCCCGCATCCTGATGCCGCGTTCGATGGTGCGGCTGTCGGCCGGACGTGAATCGATGTCCGACGAGTTGCAGGCGCTGTGCTTCGCCGCCGGCGCCAACTCGATCTTCTATGGCGAGAAACTGTTGACCACCGGCAATCCGGATACCGAGCGCGACCTGGCGCTGTTCGCGCGGCTCGGGCTGCGGCCGATGCCGCTCCGGGTCGATGCGGCCGGACACGAGGGCACCGCTCATGGCAGCGGTGGCACCGTGCACGCCGCGATCACCGCGGCCGACGCAGCCGCGCACGCGGCGTAGGCAATGCCGCGTCCGTCGCTGCACGAGCGCGTCGCCAGCCTGCGCGCGCAACGCGATGCGCTCGGCCGTCGCCGCGTGCGACGCACGGTCACGCGCCGCGACGGCGTGGGTTGCGAGGTCGATGGCCGCTGGCTGCTGGATTTCTGCGGCAACGATTATCTCGGTCTGGCGCAGCAGTTCGCAGTGGTGAATGCGTTGCAGGAGGCGGCCGCGCGCGACGGTGCCGGCGGCGTCGCCTCGCACCTGGTCTGCGGCCACCATGCCATGCACGACGCGCTCGAACGCGAACTCGCCGACTGGCTGCAGGCGCCGCGCGCGCTGCTGTTCGGCAGCGGCTTCCTGGCCAACCTCGCGGTGCTGCAGGCGCTGCTCGGCGACGACGACGTCTGCGTCCAGGATCGACTGAACCACGCCAGCCTGATCGATGCCGCGCGCCTCGCCGGTTGCCGCCTGCGGCGCTACCCGCACGCCGATGCCGAAGGCGCGCTGCGGCAATTGCGCAGCCTGCCGGACGGCGCGGCGCTGCTTGCGACAGATGGCGTCTTCAGCATGGACGGCGATGTCGCGCCGCTGCGGCAACTGGCGCTGGTCGCGCGTGTGCAGCGGGCAACACTGTACGTGGACGATGCCCACGGCGTCGGCGTGCTTGGTCCGGACGGACGTGGCAGCGTCGCCGCGGCGAAGCTCGGCGTCGCCGAGGTGCCGCTGCAACTGGCGACGCTCGGCAAGGCGCTCGGCAGCTATGGCGCGGTCGTCGTCGGCGACGATGCCCTGATCGGCCACCTCGCCGAAACCGCGCGGCCCTATCTCTACACCACGGCATTGCCG
>DASZZT010000119.1:0-38654 GCA_035543275.1 Luteimonas sp.
CGATACCGCGCGCTCGCACGACGAATACGCGGCCAAGCTGCAACGCTACGCGCGACTGTGGGCGCAGCAGCGCCGCGACGCCGGCAAGCGCGTCGGCGCGTGGTCGGCGCCGCTGCACGCCGCCGCCTACTGGCTGAAGAACTACATTTTTCGCGGCGGCTTCCGCGACGGCGCGATGGCGCGTCGCTACCACGCGCTGCACACGCGCTACGTATTCGAGAAATACCAACAGCTGCGTGTGCTGTCGCGCTACCACTAATCGGACCGCCGGGTACGTATCGCCTGCACCGCCAAAACGAAGCGCGCCCGAATCGGTTC
Source organism: Luteimonas sp. (assembly GCA_035543275.1). GTDB lineage: Bacteria > Pseudomonadota > Gammaproteobacteria > Xanthomonadales > Xanthomonadaceae > Cognatiluteimonas. The sequence goes on from DASZZT010000119.1 coordinate 319, forward strand.
TGCGCGTAATATGCCTTCATTCAGTCCATCACGCAGTACAAACGCTGACACACACATGACCCTTCCGGACCACCATCTTGATCTCGGCTGCGGAAAGTTTCCGCGCAATCCGTACGCGCGCCGTCAATTGTCTGGCGTCGACATCCGTCCGATGCCGGATGTAATCGATTTCGATTATCGCATTGCGAACCTCGTACTGCATCCGATTCCATACCCGGATGACACGTTCGGCTCGGTCTCGGCATACGACTTCGTCGAACACGTGCCGCGCATTTTGGCGGCACCTGATGGCCGCGACACGGTATTCCCATTCGTACGGCTGATACAGGAAGTCTGGCGGGTGCTCGCGCCGGGCGGTCTTTTCTATGCTCTGACCCCGGCGTTTCCGCACCCCGAGGCATTCGTCGACCCGACCCACGTCAACATCATTACCGACCAGACTCACGATTATTTCTGCGGCGACGCACCCTTGGCCGGGATGTACGGCTTCCAAGGACGTTTCAAGGCCTTGCGTGCTGAGTGGATTCATATTGCTGATGCCTACAGCGCGATCCCCGGTTCGCCCGAAAACCGCAAACCTCCGACCGGCCTGAAGCGCGTCGCGCGTAGCTTGCGCAGTTTGTCGCGTCGGATGCGCGGCAACGCCGCTTCCAGAGAGGGAAAAGTCTATTTCCTGTGGGAACTCCAGGCGATCAAGGGCGCATCCAGTTCCTGACCACGATCGAGAATTGTCCGCTCACCGAGATTTCGATGACCGCGAACCCCGTAACAGAGTCGGGCTTTCAGCACACGTCCATTGCCGATGGCGACACGCCGGCGTCGACCAAAGCGACTTTGCTTGTGATTGCCTACCGGATGCGAGGCACTATTGCCGAGTCGATCGGCTCCGCGCTCGCGCAGACGGTTGCGTGCGAGATCATCGTATCGGACGATTGCTCGGAGGACGGAACGCTGGAAGCCGCACAAGTTGCGGTCTCCGGTTACACCGGGCCGCACCAGATCAGCGTGCGCAGCACAACGCGCAATATAGGGCTGTGCGCTCACCTCAACGAACTCGCGGCCATCGCGCATGGCGACGTACTTGTGTTCCTCGCCGGCGACGATGTGGCCTATCCGCATAGGGTCGAGTGCTTGCTGTCAGAGCTCGCAACTTATCCAGATGCAATGGTGGTCGGTTCGGCAGTGGACGATATCGATACCAGTGGCAAGATCATCGCGACACAAGCGCGCGGCTTGCCGAAGCGGCTCGATCAACGCTGGTTCCTGCGGCGCGGCAAGCTGCAGACCGTGCTTGGCGCGTCAATGGCGGTGCGTAGATCCCTGATCGCCGAATTGCCTCCGCTGCAGGGCATGGTCGAAGACAACATGCTTAGTCTGCGCGCGACGTTGCTGGGCGAATGCCGATGCATTTCCGACGCACTGCTCGGCTACCGCCGCCACGATCACAACTTGAACGACTGGATGTTCGATCGTAGCGAAAAAAGCCATGTCGTCTACGAGCGGCGCAATCGGCGCGTGCTCGCGATGTATCGCGACATAGCCGCCGATCAGGAACGCTGTGTCGCCGCATGTCCGGGCTTGCCTCAAGACCGCAAGCGGCTCGCTCTCGAATTAGCGCGCATGTACAGGCTGGAAGCGGAGATGCGCGAAGCGCTACTCGACAAGCCTCGCAGCCAGTGGTTGGGCCCGCTGTGGCGGGGCCTGCGTCATCCGGGTCTGCGCCGCAAAAGCGCCGAGCGCGCACTCAAGCTGGTGATTCCGCGGCGCTGGTTCGGGCGCGGCTAGTCTGCGCCGGCGTCGTCGCCGGCCGAGCGGCGGCGGCGGGCACGATGCAGTTTTTTCAACAGCCGCGTCTGCAATTTCAACGCATCGATCGCGGGAACGCCTTTCCAGCGCGGCAGCGCGTGCCGATGGCGCCACACGAGCCGCATGAGCGCATCGTTGCGCCCAAGATCGATCGCGCGTTGCAGCGCATCGGCCAAGGCCAAGGCAATGTCGCTGTCCCGGAATGTCGAGCGTGAGTAGGCTTGCATCAGGCAGTGGCGCTGCTCCAGCCACGCGCGACTGGCAATGGCATCTCGTGGCGCACTGGCGGATTTGCCCATCGGCGAATACGCATCCTCATGGCGCCGAAAATGTACCAACGGCCGATCCAGATAACGAACTCCATTTCGGCCGGCCGCGCACAGCGCCAGCCACCAGTCGTGATAGACATGATTTGGAAATGGCCGTGCGTGATCGAAAAGATCACGGCGAAGCAGCGTGGCATGGCCAGAAACCGAATTCGCGAACAGGAAAGCCGTGGGCGTGGTTCCCGAAAGCATCGTCGTGCCATCCGACACGCGGCGCTGCAGCGCTCGCCCATTCGCGTCGACGTACTCCGAATCGCAGTACGCCAGATCGCAGCCCCCGATCGCCGCAAGCAACCGCGCCAGTTTGTCGGGATGCCAGATATCGTCCTGATCGCATGGCGCAATAAAATCGCCACGGCACAGCGACATCGCACGTTCGAAGCTTGCGGTCGGTCCGAGGTTGCGTTCATTTACGAAACAGCGGATGCGCGGGTCCGTCGCCGCGTAATCGCGCAGAATCGCGCAAGTCTGGTCGTGCGAACCGTCGTCGACCGCAACAACTTCGAACCTCACATCATGCTGGGCAGCTAGCGAATCGAGCTGTTCACGCAGATACAACGCGCCGTTGCAGGTGCACAGCGCGATCGAAACCAACGGTGACGGCTCAGCAAAGGACATCGCAGGAATTCGTGTTTCCGATACGTGATCTTAGCGGGTGCATATACGCAGGTTGTGCTATTCAACTACCGCGCCTGCCGCGCCTTTGAACGCGCACAACCAACCACCGCCGTCGCCGGCAACAGCCACCATGCGCGGCGGTTGGCCAAGCCAATCGGTTCGGCGCGGCTGCGATCGACGCACGGCGGCAGCGCCGCGTCCTGCACCAACAGCCAGCGGTGCTGCGGGGCCTGCGCCTGCCAGGCGATGCCGCGCCGCAGTTGCTGCGGCCACGGCGTCACGAAGCCGAAGGTCGTCGCCGGACGATCGGCCATCAGCAGGTTCTGTTCCTTCCACGCGACCAGGCCGAGTTCGGCATCAGGGCCGATACGACGGCCGGCATCGAGCATCAGCCCGTGCGCGGATGACGAATCGTTGAGCAGCGGGTACGCGACGACGCCATACAGCACCCACAACCCCGCCAGCAACGTGCATAGCCCCGCAATCGCGCGACGACGGCCGAACCACAGCAGGCTGCCGATGCCCCAGCTCGCGATCGCCACCAGCAGCCACGCGCCGGCATGCGCCTGTGCCAAGCTCAGGCCACGCTCGACGATCAGCGTCTGCTCGAACTTCGGTGACCCCGACAGCATGACAATCCCGAGCGCCAACGCCACCAACGCGAATGCCGTACCAAAGGCGAACGCCAGTCGTTGCGCCCACAGCTTGCGCACAATTCCCGGCAGCAATGGCGCCAGCGCCAGGCACGCCATCGGTAGCGCCGGCAGGATGTAGACGTCGCGCTTGCCGCCGGGAATCGAGAAGAACACGACGATCAGGACCCACCACGCCAGCGGCAGCAGGTAGCGCGCGTCCTTTCGCTGCAGGCGCCGCTTCCACGCCGGCAACGCCCACGGCAATGCCAGTAGCGGCGGCAACCACATCGTCAGCATCACCCCGAGGTGGTACCAGAACGGTTGCGGGTGGTCCCAGGATTTCGCGTAGCGGCCAGCAGTCTGGTGGAACAGGATGTCGTCGAGGTAGGCGCGATAGGCGGGGTCGTGCTGCGACAACGCTGCGGCCAGCATCGGCACCAGCCAGATCGCGGCAGCGACCACGAACGCAAGCGGCCCGAGCAGCACGCGCGCGTCACGCAACGGCGTGCGTATGTCACGCCAGCCGCGCAGCGACGCGAACATCGCCGGCAGCAACATCGCCAGCGCCAGCACGCCGACGCCCTTGGTGATCGTGCCCAGGCCGGCGGCGAACCAGCCCAGCATCCACATCTTCCAGTCCGGCTGCGGATCGTGGCGCGTCGACAGGAAATGCCGCAGCAGCCCGTAGTTGGCGAGCGTGATCCAGAACGTCACCAGCGGATCGATCTGCGCCTTCTTGGCCTGGTAGGTGAACTGCAGTGCGAACAACAGCGCCCAGCCCGCGTACAGGCCGACCTTGCGTGTCCACAGCCGCTTGCCCAGATCGACCACGCACCACAGCGTGCCGAGCGCCGCCAGCAGCGACGGCAGCAGGAAGGCGACGCGCCAATTTCCGAAGATGGTGTACGCCGCTGCCTGCAGCCACATGAACAGCGGCGGCTTGTCGGAATATAGTTCGATGCCGCGATGCGGAAACAGCCAATCGCCGCTCTCGACCATCTGCTTGGCCGCCAGCGCGAAGCGCGGCTCGTCGGCCGGCCACGGATCGCGCAGGCCGAGACCGGCGCCGAGCACCAGCAGCGCGACGATCCAGAACAGCCAGGTGTCGCGGGAGGCGCGGGTCTTCAACATCCGCGGGATGATACCGGCGGGAGGTTAAATCCGTTTGCGCAGGCGGGCGTAGAAGAAGCCGTCCATGGCGTCCTCACCGGGCAGGCGCTGATGGCCGTGTCCCGTGTCGCGGCCGAAGCGAGCGTCGAGCGGTTCCAGCGCGGCATCGGGTACGCGTTCGAGGAAGGCTTCGATCTGGGCGGCGTTCTCGGCACGCAGGATCGAGCAGGTCGCGTACAGCAGCGTGCCGCCGGGCGCGAGCGTCGGCCACAACGCATCGAGCAGGTGCGCCTGGGTCGCGGTCAGCGCGGCGAGGTCGGACTCGCGCCGGTGCAGCAGGATGTCGGGCTGCCGGCGCACGATGCCGGTGGCCGAGCACGGTGCGTCGATCAGGATCGCATCGAACGGCGTGCCGTCCCACCAGTTCGCCACATCCACGGCGTCGGCCACGCGCAACTCCGCATTCGCGCCGACGGCGAGCCGCATGAACGTAGCGCGCACGTTGCGCAGCCGTGCGGCATCGACATCGAGCGCGGTCAGACGCAAGCAAGGATCGCGTTCCAGCAGGTGCGCGGCCTTGCCGCCGGGCGCCGAGCAAGCATCGAGCACGCGAGCGCCGACGACGGGTGCCAGCGCGTCGGAAACCAGCTGCGCGCTGCCGTCCTGCACCGAAATCTCGCCATCGGCGAAGCCGGGCAGCGCCGACACCGGCACTGGTGCATCGATCCGCAGGCCATCGGGACAGCGCGGATCGGCGGCCGCTTCGATCCTGCAGCCGTGCAGACGCTCGCTGCAGTCGGCCACGCTCGTGCGCTGCCGGTTGACGCGCAACCACAACGGGCCCGGTTGCGCGCTGGCCTGCAGGATCGCGTCGACCGCGTCGGGCCAGTCACGCCGCAACTGCAGCAGCAGCCAGGATGGCCACGCCGCGGAAGCATCAACTTCCGTCAGGCCCTCGCGCAGCGCGCGTCGCAGCAAGGCGTTGGCGAGCCCGGCTTGATGCGCGCGGCCCAGCGCGCGTGCCGCCTCCACGGTCGCGGCGACCGCGGCGTGCGGCGGCAGGCCGAGCGCATCGAGTTGCGCGAAGCCGACGAACAGCAACGCGCGCAACTCTTGGTCGCGCTTGCCCAGTGGTTTGGCGATCCATGTCGACAATGCCGCGTCGTAGCGCGCGCGCTGGCGCAAGGCGGCGAACACGATCGCTTCGACCAAAGCGCGATCACGCGGATCGGCGAGGGTCGGCAACGTCGTTGCGAACTCGCCCTTGAGCGAGCGGCCGCGATGCAGCACGGCGTCGAGCACGCGGGTGGCGGCAACGCGCGCGGCGACGCCGGGATCGGCGGTCATGCGCTCCTCAGTGGGCGCGCGTTGAGGTAGTCGGCCGCAGTGATCGCCTTGCCGCCTTCGCGCTGCAGCACGCGGATGCGTAACGCGCCCTCCACACAGGCGATGTCGATGCCATCGCGGCTGGCGAGCAGCACGCTGCCGGGCGCAGCACGATGCGCCAACGGCAGTGCAACCGCGCCGTGAATGCGCACGCGCTCGCCGGCAAGTTCGGCCTCGGCCATCGGCCACGGATTGAATGCAAGCACCTTGCGCGCCAGCACAACCGCCGGCTGCGACCAGTCCAGCCGCGCCTCGCGCTTGTCCAGCTTGTGCGCGTAGGTCGCAGCGGCGGCGGATTGCGGCTGCGCGACCGGTCGCATGCCGGCGCGCAGCAGGCCAAGGCCGTCGGCCAGGGTCTGCGCGCCGAGTGCGGCGAGGCGATCATGCAACTGCCCGCCGGTCTCGTGTTCGCCGATGGTGATGCGCTGCGTGAGCAGCACCGCGCCGGTATCCAGGCCTTTTTCCATCTGCATCAAGCAGACGCCGGTCTCGGCATCACCTGCCTCGATCGCGCGCTGGATCGGCGCCGCGCCGCGCCATCTCGGCAGCAGCGAGGCGTGCACGTTCCAGCAGCCGTACTTCGGAATGTCGAGGATGCCCTGCGGCAGGATCAGGCCATAGGCGACCACGATCATCAGGTCCGGCTGCAGCGCCCGCAGCGCATCGCGCGAGAGTTCCGATTTCAGCGATTCTGGCTGCAGCACCGGAATGCCGCGCTGGAGTGCCTCGAGCTTGACCGGCGAAGCCTGCAATCCGCGCCCGCGTCCGGCCGGGCGATCGGGCTGGGTGTAGACCGCGACCACTTCGTTGCGGCTGGCGGCGGCACGCAGCGACGCCACCGCGAAGGCCGGCGTGCCGGCGAACACGATTCTTAACGTCATGCGATGCGCAAGGCCATGCGTGGTTACGCGGCGTCCGACTGCTGCTTGTGTTGCTTGACCAGCTTCCTGCGCACCATCTCGCGCTTGAGCGGCGACAGGTAGTCGACGAACAGCTTGCCTTGCAGATGGTCGATCTCGTGCTGGATGCAGACCGCGAGCAGGCCGTCGATTGCGAGTTCGAAGCTTTCACCGTGGCGATCGAGCGCGATCACGGTGATTTCATTGGCGCGGGTGACGTCGGCGAAGATGTTGGGCAGCGACAGGCAACCTTCCTGACAGACCTGCTCGCCGCTGCGCGCAGTGATCTCGGGATTGACGAACACCAGCGGCCGGTTCTTCTCCTCGGACACGTCGATCACCATGAAGCGCTGGTGCAGGTCGATCTGGCTCGCGGCCAGGCCGATGCCGGGAGCGGCATACATGGTTTCGAACATGTCGTCGAACAGGCGCTGGAACGCCGGATCGGCCAACCGCGCCGGGTCCACGGGTGTCGCCTTGGTGCGCAACCGGGGATCGGGGAACTCGAGGATCGGGAGCAGGGCCATGGCGGAAAAAATGGGGGCGACGGTCACATCCGCAAGCGGACGGCCGATTGTAACGCCGCCGGCTTGCAAAGGCCCGCGCTTTCTGGGCTATATTGCCCTTGTTGCACGGGGAAATTTCCAAGGGGAACGGGTAGATGGCCGCCAAGCTTAAGTGCCTTTCTCAAGGCCTTCGTACGGTTTTCGCCGTCGCGATATTGACTGTCGCGACTTATGCCGCCGCCGTGGAAATGCGCGGCGATCACCCGGACACCTATGTGGTCCAGCGGGGCGATACCCTGTGGGACATCGCCGGGCGCTTCCTGAAGCGGCCGTGGCTGTGGCCGGAAATCTGGCAGGCCAATCCGCAGATCCACAATCCGCACCTGATCTACCCGGGTGACGTGATCAGCCTGGCCTACTTGGATCGCCTCGCGCTCCAGCCGGGTCCGCGCCAGGGCGCGCCGATCAATGCGATCCCGCTCTCTCAGGTCGAACCGTTCCTGAAAGACCTGCGCGTGGTCGACCAGTTTGACCAGTTTCCGCACGTGGTCGGTCTGGAAGACGACCGCCTGCGCAGCAGCCAGGGCCAGGTCGCCTATATCCGCGGCATCGCCAACGCGCAGCCCGGCCAGCGTTACGCCGTGGTGCGGCCGACCCAGCGCTACACCCGCCTGGATCGCACCGTCTGCTGCGACCTGTTCCACAAGGACGACCTGGATTTCCGTGGCCGCCGCCTGATCGATTTCGACAACTACTGGACCAACGCGGTCACGCCTGATCACGGCAACGAGCTGCTCGGCTTCGAGTTGATGCGAGTCAACGTCGGCACCGTCACCCGTGGCGAAGTCGGTGGCATCGAGGCCAGCACCCTGTTGCTGGACGAGCAAGGTCGCGAAGTCCGCGTTGGCGACCGCCTGATCCCGGTCGACGCGCAGTCCTACGACCTGCAGTTCTTCCCGCACCCGCCCAGGCAGCAGATGGAATACGGCCGCGTGCGCGTCCTCGCCGTCGCCGACATGCTCACCACCGGCGGACCGCGCGACGTCGTGGCGATTTCGGCCGGCGCGCGCGAAGGCATCGACAACGGCACCGTGTTCTCGATCTGGCGGGTCGGCAGCAATGTCGTCGACAAGGTCGAGTACGGCCTGGAGCGCACCGAGGATTCGGTCTCGTACAAGAGCAAGGTGCGCCTGCCGGACGAGTTCGCCGGTCACGTGATGGTGTTCCGCACCTTCGACAAGGTCAGCTACGGTCTGGTGATGGACAGCATCAAGCCGACCCGCGTGGGTTACGAGCTCAAGCATCCGGACGCGCCGTACTGATCGCGCCGTACTGAGCAGGCAACGGAAAAACCTGACAACGATTTGCGACGGCGCCCGAGGGCGCCGTCGTCATTTCCGCACTACGCTGCGGCGATGACCAACTCGTCCGACGCTGATGCCCTGTTGCTCCTGCTCGCGGCCGGTGGCGCGGCCGCACCGCGCCGGCGCCTGCTGGAAAGCCATCCCACGGCGGCGGCGGCGTTCGCGGCCGGCGTTCGCGACTGGCGCAGCCACGGCCTGGACGGCGCGCAAGTGCAGGCCATGCAACAGGTGAACACAGCGACGCTGGCCCGCAGCCAGGCTTGGCTCGCGGAGCCGGACCACCATCTGCTCGGCTGGCAGGATCCGGACTATCCAGCGCTGCTGCGGCGGATCGCCAGCCCGCCGCTGGCGTTGTTCGTCGCCGGCGATCCTGCCTGTCTGTGGCATCCGTCGGTCGCGGTGGTCGGCAGCCGCTCGCCGACCGCGGGCGGAAGCGACAACGCCCATGATTTCGCCCATGCGCTGGCCACGTCCGGGCTGGCCGTCAGCAGCGGCCTGGCCGCCGGCATCGACACCGCAGCGCATGAGGGCGCGCTGGCTGCCGGTGGTCTGACCATCGCCGTGCTCGGTACCGGAGCGGACGTGCCCTACCCGCGTGCCAACGCCGGGTTGCATCGCCGCATCATCGACAACCGCGGCGCGATCGTCAGCGAGCATCCGCCCGGCACCCAGGCCCGCCGCGAGTACTTCCCGGCGCGCAACCGCATCCTCGCCGGTCTGTCGCTGGGGACGCTGGTGATCGAGGCCGCCGAGCGCTCCGGCGCGCTGATCACCGCGCGCCTGGCCACCGAATCCGGACGCGACGTCTTCGCCGTGCCCGGATCGATCCACAACCCGCTGGCGCGCGGTTGCCATCGGCTGATCCGCGACGGCGCCGGCTTGGTTGAGACCGCTCACGAAGTGATCGCCGCGATCGGTCCGCTGGCGGCGGAACTGGCCGAGGCCTTGCGCGGGCGATTGGCGGCCCCCACCTCAGGCGCGAGGACGGCCCCGGCTGCTTCAGCTGCGGCTACCGGTTCCGACGACCCCGACTACCAGCGCTTGTGGCAGGCGCTGGGCTTCGACCCCACCGGTATGGATCGGCTGGTCTCGCGCACCGGATTGACGGCTGCGGAGCTGTCATCCATGCTGCTGGTCATGGAGCTGGAAGGCCGGGTGGCAGTCGAACACGGTCGTTATTCCCGCAAGCGCTGAAGGCGGCTCAACCGCCTCCAGCGCCGCGACGCAGGACGCGTCGCAACCGCCATCGCGGGGGACCATGGTTTTCATGGGATGGCGGCGGTACGCCGGCTGCGGCAGGCATACCACGACGTCGGCGGGCCGGAGGCCCGACGGCGACAACACACCGGCGCGAGCCGGCTCCATCGACGCGCCGTTCGCGGTGCAGGCCGAGGGAAATGAAAGAGAGCATCCTGGACGTCCTGCTGTACCTGTTCGAACACTATTTCACCGAAGACGCCGCCCCACCAATGGGCGACAGGGATTCCCTCCAGAACAGCCCGCTGTTCAACGAGCTGACCCAGGCCGGCTTCAGCCCGGCCGAGATCCACAAGGCGTTCGACTGGCTCGACGCCTTGGCCGAGCAACGCCCGAATACCGGCACTCCACGCGCCAACGGCCCGACCCGCGTCTATTTCGGCCCCGAGCTGGACAAGCTCGATGTCGAATGTCGCGGCTTCCTGCTGTTCCTGGAACAGCACGGGGTGCTCGACGCCGACCAGCGCGAACTGGTGCTGGATCGCGCCATGGCGCTGGATCAGGACGAACTCGACCTGGACGATCTCAAGTGGGTCGTGCTGATGGTGCTGTTCAATCAGCCGGGCTCGGAAGCGGCCTATGCGTGGATGGAAACGCAGATGTTCCTGGACGAGCCGGAGCCGGTGCACTGAGCGCTGCCGCTTGACAGCCGCCATCGCGGCGTGATTCCACTATAAATAGGAACATCTGACACGCCCGAGGCCTCCGGCCCCGGGCGTTGCCTTCTGTAGCGCCCTTTTGCGTTGCCTTCACGGCACGCCCCCGGCTCCTGTTAGCCAATTCCCACCTACAGGCTCTGCCCGCCAATGGCCAAGAACCTCCTCATCGTCGAGTCGCCCGCCAAGGCCAAGACGATCAACAAGTATCTGGGCAAGGACTTCACCGTCCTGGCCTCCTACGGCCACGTCCGCGACCTGGTGCCAAAGGAGGGCGCGGTCGACCCGGCGAATGGTTTCGCCATGCGCTACGAGCTGATCGAGAAAAACGCAAAACACGTCGAGGCGATCGCCAAGGCCGCCAAGGGCGCCGACGCCCTTTACCTTGCGACCGACCCGGACCGCGAAGGCGAGGCGATCAGCTGGCACATCGCCGAGATCCTGCGCGAGCGTGGGCTGCTGGAAGGCCGGTCGCTGCAGCGGGTGGTGTTCACCGAGATCACGCCGCGCGCAATCAAGGAGGCGATGAACAACCCGCGCGACATCGCCAGCAACCTGGTCGATGCGCAGCAGGCGCGGCGCGCGCTCGACTACCTGGTCGGCTTCAACCTGTCGCCGGTGCTGTGGCGCAAGGTGCAGCGCGGGCTGTCCGCCGGCCGCGTGCAGTCGCCGGCGCTGCGCATGATCGTCGAGCGCGAGCAGGAGATCGAGGCCTTCATCGCGCGCGAATACTGGTCGATCGAGGCCGAATGCGCGCATCCGACCCAGGCCTTCACCGCCAAGCTCAACAAGCTCGACGGCAAGAAGTTCGAGCAGTTCACCGTCACCGACGGCGACACCGCCGAAGGCGCGCGTGCGCGTATCGTCGCCGCCGCCAATGGCGCGCTGCACGTCACCGACGTCGTCAGCAAGGAACGCAAGCGCCGTCCGTCGCCACCGTTCACCACCTCCACACTGCAGCAGGAAGCCTCGCGCAAGCTCGGCTTCACCACCAAGCGCACCATGCAGGTCGCGCAGAAACTCTACGAAGGCGTGGCGATCGGCGACGAAGGCACGGTCGGCCTGATCAGCTACATGCGTACCGACTCGGTGCATCTCTCGGTCGAGGCGTTGAGCGAGTTGCGCGACGTGATCGCGCGTGATTTCGGCACGCGGGCATTGCCGGACAAGCCCAACTTCTACCAGACCAAGTCGAAGAACGCGCAGGAAGCGCACGAGGCGGTACGTCCGACCGCGGCGCTGCGCACGCCGGCGCAGGTCGCGCGGTTCCTCGGCGACGACGAACGCCGCCTGTACGAACTGATCTGGAAGCGCGCGGTCGCATCGCAGATGGTGCCGGCCACGCTCAACACGGTCTCGGTCGACCTCGCCGCCGGCAGCGAGCACAGCTTCCGCGCCAGCGGCACCACCGTTGTCGATCCGGGTTTCCTCGCCGTCTACGAGGAAGGCAAAGACACCAAGGCCGCCGAGGATGAGGACGAAGGCCGCAAGCTGCCATTGATGAAGACCGGCGACCGCGTGCCGCTGGACCGCATCCACACCGACCAGCACTTCACCCAGCCGCCGCCGCGCTTCACCGAAGCGTCGCTGGTCAAGACGCTGGAGGAATACGGCATCGGCCGGCCTTCGACCTATGCCTCGATCATCCAGACATTGCTGTTCCGCAAGTACGTGGAGATGGAAAGCCGCAGCTTCCGTCCGTCCGATGTCGGCCGCGCGGTATCCAATTTCCTGTCCGGCCATTTCACCCGCTACGTCGACTACGACTTCACCGCCAAGCTGGAGGACGAACTCGATGCGGTCTCGCGCGGCGAGGAGGAATGGGTGCCGTTGATGGAGCGGTTCTGGGGCCCGTTCAAGGAGCTGGTCGACGAGAAGACCGAATCGGTCGACCGCAACCAGGCCACCGGTGCGCGCGAACTGGGCACCGATCCCAAGTCGGGCAAGCCGGTGAGCGTGCGCCTGGGTCGCTACGGGCCGTATGCGGCGATCGGCTCCACCAGCGAGGATGAAGTCGAGAAACCGACCTTTGCTTCGCTGCGTCCGGGCCAGAGCATGCATACGATCACGCTCGTCGAAGCATTGGAGCTGTTCAAGCTGCCGCGCAAGCTCGGCCTGGACAACGATGAGGAAGTCAGCGTCGGCATCGGCCGCTTCGGTGCGTTCGCCAAGCGCGGCAGCGTGTATGCCTCGCTGAAGAAGGAGGACGACCCGTACACGGTCGACCTGGCGCGCGCGGTGTTCCTGATCGAGGAAAAGGAAGAGATCGCGCGCAACCGCATCATCAAGTCGTTCGACGGCAGCGACATCCAGGTGTTGAACGGTCGCTACGGCCCCTACATCAGCGACGGCAAGCTCAACGGCCGCATTCCCAAGGATCGCGAGCCGGCATCGCTGACGCTGGCGGACGTCGTGCAGCTGATGGAAGACACCGGCAAGCCGATGCGCAAGGGTTTTGGCAAGAAGTTCGCTGCGAAGAAGGCACCGGTGAAGAAGACCACCACGGCGACGAAAAAAACGCCGGCGAAGAAGGCCGCGAAGAAAGCAGTCAAGAAGACCGTGAAGAAAATTGCGGCGAAGAAGGCCGCGAAGAAAACAACGAAGCAGGTCGCAAAGAAGACGCCGGTGCGGCGCGCGACGGGCGACGCGCCGTTCTGATTATTCGCCCGTCATTCCCGCGAAGGCGGGAATCCAGTGACTTTTCGCTGTTGACTTTTCATCGCACAAACCAAAGGCACTGGATTCCCGCCTTCGCGGGAATGACGCTGCATTTTCGGCGAGGCTATCCTGTTGCCATGTCCGCTCCGTTGACCATCGCCGAAGCCGCCGCCGTACTCCACCGCGGCGGCGTCATCGCCTATCCGACCGAAGCCGTGTGGGGCCTTGGCTGCGACCCCTTCGATGAGGCCGCGGTACTGCGACTGCTGGCGCTCAAGCAGCGTCCGGTCGACAAGGGGCTGATCCTGATCGCCGGCGCGCTCGACCAATTTGACGGCCTGCTCGACTGGGACGCACTGCCGACCGACCGCAGCGAAGCGGTCTTCGCCAGCTGGCCCGGCCCGCACACCTGGGTCGTGCCGGCGAGCGGGCGTGTGCCGCACTGGATCACCGGCGCGCACGACGGCGTCGCGGCGCGGGTCAGCGCGCATCCGCTCGTGGTAGCACTGTGCGCCGCGTTCGGCGGCTCGCTGGTATCGACCAGCGCCAATCCCGCTGGTACGCCACCGCCGAGAACGCTCGCCGATCTCGATCCGGAATTGCGCGCTGCACTCGACGCCATCGTCGCCGGCGACACTGGCGACCTCGACCGTCCGACCGGCATCCGCGACGCGCGCAGCGGCGACGTGCTGCGCCCGTGAACAGCTGAATCCCCGAAAACACCGGGACGCCACCGGCTTGGCGCTACCGCGACGCGCGCGCAAGATGCGCTCATGCGTCCGCTCACCCTCCTCGTTCTGCTCATGTTCGCGTCCGCCGCGTGGCTGACCGCACGCGCGGACGAGGTCACGATCTACCGCTGCACCGATGCCGCCGGCCACCTGACCCTGCGCGACACGCCCTGCGCCAAGGGTCAGAAGCAGGACGCCCGCAGCATGCTGCGGCCGAAGGACGCGCCCGCTCCCGTCATCACGAAGCAGCGCGCGCCGCGCGAACGCGACAACCAGCCGGCGCCCGCGCGCGTCGTCGTGATCAGCGCGCCACGCCCGCTGTACGAATGCATCACCCCCGATGGCGATCGCTATACCAGCGATACGGACGAGGGCAATCCGCGCTGGGTGCCGCTGTGGACGCTCGGCTATCCGGTGTATCCCGGGCCGTACCCCGGCATGCTGGGTCGCACCGAGCTGAGCATCACCCACGGCAGCGTGCGCATCGACGGCAATCGCACCGTACTGACGCCGCCGCTGGCAGCGGTCGCCTACGGCGCCGGCACCTGGGTGCGCGACCGCTGCCAAGCGCTTCCGCAGCAGGAAGTCTGTGCACGTCTGCTTGATCGCCGCGACGAAATCCGTCGCCGCTTCTTCAACGCGATGCCCAGCGAGCGCGACGTGCTGCGGGTCGAGGAACGCGGGATCAACGCCCGCCTGGACAACGATTGCGGAGGTTATTGATGCGGCATATTTTCCTTGTGACGCTGGTGCTTGCGCCCGCGCTCGCGGCATCCGCGGCGCATGCCAAGGGCAGTGTGGTGATCTATCGCTGCACCGACGCCAACGGCGCGCTGACCGTGCAGAACGACACGCCCTGCCCGAAGAGTTCGAAGCAGGAGAAACGGGTGATCCAGGCAGCGCAATCGATGCCTGCGTATCGTCCGCCACCGTTGCCGAAGGTAGCCAAGTCCGCCGCTGCGCCTGCCGCGATACCGGAAATTTTGAAGAACGACGGGCCGGTCATTGCCGACGCTGACCGCCTGCCGCCGCCAGCGCTGTACCAGTGCAATACCTACGACAACGACAGCTACCTGAGCGAGGTCTCCGAGCCACCGCCACGCTGCGTGCGGCTGCAGACCACGGGCCTGGATGGCAGCACCGACAACGGCGCCGGCGTCGCCTGCCAGATGGTCACCGACCAATGCCAGCGCGTGGCCGACGGCGCAGTCTGCGATGCCTGGAAAAAACGCCTGCGGGAAACCGAGGCGTCATGGAAATTCGCGCGCACCGAGGACATCGACACCAACCAGGTCGAGTACGAGCGCGTGCGCAAGATCGTGCGCGAGAGCACCTGCGGGAAGTGAATGTCTATTGGTTCGAGCTGCGCGATGCGATCCATTCGTACAGCAGGAACACGCACACGAAATACGGGAACACGCCGTAGAGCGTATCGCTGACCGAATGCGAATGCCGGTCGATCGCCCAGAACACGTTGCCGCAAAACGCCAGCGCCGCGATCAGCACGATCCAGCCGGCGAGGCCGCGTGGCACGTGCAGCCAACCGACGCGACGAAACCAGGACGATGTTGCGGGAGTCGTTGCCACTGTGCGTCTCCTTCAGAATCCGTAACGTAGAAAACCGCCGTCGATCGCGATGCATTCGCCGGTGATGTAGCTGGCTGCGGGCAGGCACAGGAACGCGACCGCGGCGGCGACTTCCTCGGGCTCGCCGATCCGCCCGAGCGGTGTGCGCAGCAGCACTTCGTCGAGATAGTCCGGATCGGCCAGCGAATCGGAAGTGCGCCGCGTGCGGATGTACCACGGCGCCACCGCGTTCACGCGCACGCCGTCCTCGGCCCATTCCACCGCCAGGTTTTTCGTCAGCTGATGCAGCCCTGCCTTGGCCATGCCGTAGGCGGCGCCGGTGCGCACGTGCGTCAGCCCGGACACGCTGCCGACGTTGACGATGCTCGAGGCCGCATGCTTGGTCAGCAGCGGATACGCGTAGCGCGCCAGCTCGAACGCGCTGAACAGGGTGACCTCGAAGATCTCGCGCCACTCGTCCTCGGTGTAGTCGACCGCGGCCTTGCGGCGGTTGCCGCCGGCATTGTTGACCAGGATGTTGAGGCCGTCGCCGCGATCCTCGACCCAGTCCAGCACCTCGCGCCGCTGCTCGTCGTCGGCGACATCGGCGACCAGCGCGTGGATTTCGCCATCCGGGAATTCGTCGGCGAGTTCCTCGCGGGCGCGGTCGAGCGCGGCGGCGTCGCGGGCGACGATCAGCACCTGCGCGCCGAAGCCGAGCAACTCGCGCGCGATCGCGCGGCCGATGCCGGCGCTGCCGCCGGTGACCAGCGCCAGTTGTCCGTCGAGTCGCCAGCGATGCGGATCCATGCGGCCTGCCCTGTCAAGGTTGGGGGTAGGATAGCGCCGGACCCATCCATCACGTCACGGGAACATCGATGATCGCCACGTTCCGGATCGCCGCATCGTCATTGCTGCTGCTTGCCTGCACCGCCTGCAGCCAGCCAGAGCCGCCGAAGAAGGAACAGCCGCCGGAACCGCAGGCGCAGCAGCACACCGAGCTGCGCGACTCGATCCAGCGCCCGATCGAAAGAGCCAAGGGAGTGGAATCGCAGGTGCTGGATGCGGCGCAGCAGCAGCAGGCGGACATTGATGCGCAGATGGGTGGTTAGTGTCTTGCGCAATTAGCGCGGCTCTGCACTAACGCGCTTGAAGCCCCTCTCCAGCCTCCCCTGCTTCGCAAGGGAGGCAACTGCGTTAGAACCCGCAGAAGCAATACGCCAGTGCCTTCACCGGCGCGCCGCGTCCCGGCTTGAGTGCGCTGTCGAGGAAGCGCAGATCCTGATCGGCCTGCGGCAACGCGCGCGCCAGCAGCGCATGCGCGAGGCTGGAATCGCGCAGCATTGCGCCGGCGACGCGGCTTTGCGCGAATTTCGTGAAGAAGCGCTCGAACGGCGTCGCCATCTTCTCGACATAGCGCACCTGGTAATCGCCCGGCTTGCCGAGCTTGGCGCGTGATGCAACATCGGCCAATGCATCGTTGAGCCCGCCGAACTGATCGACCAGACCGCGTTCCCTGGCTTGCGCGCCACTCCACACGCGACCGCGCGCGATCGCATCGATCTCGCCGATGCTGCGTCCACGCGCCTGCGCGACGCGGCCGGTGAAATCGCGGTAGCCCTTGTCGATCACCGACTGGATCACCTCGCCGACCTGCGGATCCAGCGGTCGGGTGATGTCGAACGCACCGGCGAATTTCGTGGTGCCGACGCCATCGGTGTGCACGCCGATCTTCGCCAGCGTGCGCGGGATGGTCGGGATCAGGCCGAAGATGCCGATCGAGCCGGTGATCGTCGACGGATCGGCATAGATGCGATCGGCGTTCATCGAAATCCAGTAACCGCCGGACGCAGCGACGTCGCCCATCGACACCACCACCGGCTTGCCGGCTTGCTTCAGCGCGGCGACCTCACGGCGAATCTGCTCGGAGGCGAACACCTCGCCACCGGGCGAATTCACCCGCAGCACCAGCGCCTTGACCTTGTCGTCGTCGCGTGCGGCGCGCAACAGCTCCGCGGTCGATTCGCCGCCGATGCTGCCGGGCGGCTGCTTGCCGCCGGCGATCTCGCCCTCGGCCACCACCACCGCGATCTGCGGGCGCCCGTCGACCGCTTCCAGCCCGCGGTCGATGTGCTTGAGGTAGCCGTCGAGCGCGACTTCGCGGAAGCCATGGTCGGCATCGGCGTCGGCGACACCGCGCTCGGCCAGCAGGTCGTCGACTTGTTCCTCGGTCTTGAGGCCATCGACCAGCTTCTGCTGCAGCGCGTATTGCGCAAGATCGCCACCGGCGGCCTCGATGCCCTGCGGCAGCGTGTCGATCCCGGCCGCAAGTTGTTGCGGCGTGAGCTTGCGCACCCGCGCGATGTCGCCGAGGTAGCGCTGCCAGATGTCGTTCATCCAGAACAGGTCGGCTTCCTTCGACGCTGGCGACGCGGCGTCGAGGATGTAGGGCTCGGCCGCGGACTTGTACTCGCCGACCCGGAACAGGTGCACATCGACGCCGAGCTTGTCCTGCAGGCCTTCGCGGTAGTACTGGCGATAGCGGCCCATGCCTTCCAGCAGCAGTCCGCCCATCGGGTCGAGATAGACCTCGTTGGCCTGCGCCGCAAGCAGGTACTGGCCCTGGTCGAAACTCTCGCCGAACGCGATCACCTGCTTGCCGGACGCGCGCAGCTTCGCCAACGCGCTGGCGACTTCACGGATCGATGCGTAACCGGAGAACGACATGCGGTCGACGCGCAGCTGCACGCGCTCGACTCGCTTGTCGTCCCTGGCCGCGTCGATCGCGCGCAACAGGTCGCGCAGCTGCACCTCGCCGGCGCCTCCGTCGCCGAACATCTTCGAGAACGCGCGGCTGGCGGCATCGGTGCTGTATTGCTCGACCAGCTTGCCTTCCGGCGCGATCACCAGCGTGGTGCGGTCGAGCAGCGGCTTGGCGCTGTCGCCAGCGGCGATTGCGGCGAGCACCAGCAACAGCAGGCCGAAGAACAGCAGGTTGAACACCAGCCGGCGGGTGAAGTTCATCGCGTCCCACAGGCCCGTGAAGAAGCGGGCGATGGGGCCGCGGCGGCGGGGTTCGTTCATCCAGCGATTACTCCGTGATTCGTGTGGTCAGCGTAGCGGCTGGGCGCCGCGGTTGCATGCGCCGTTGGTCACTGCGCCACGGTCACGATGGGGACGCGTCGGCTGCTGCGCAAGAAGCGCGCGCCCAGCAGCAGCGCCGCCACCGTCAGTCCGGCGATCAACCCGATCCACATGCCGCGCGGCCCCAACGCCGGCACAAAGCCGCCAAGGCCCAGGCCGAGCCCGGCGCCGAGTGGCATGCCGATGCCCCAGTAGGCGAACGCGGCCAGGAACATCGGCACCTTGGTGTCCTTGAGCCCGCGCAGCGCGCCAGCCGACAGCACCTGGATGCCGTCGGGAAACTGGAACGCAGCGGCATACAGCAGCAGCGACGCCGCCAGCGCCGCGACCGCGGCATCGCGCGTGTACAGCGCGACCAGCACGTGGTTGCCGAACAACAGCGCCAGCGCCGACAGTGATTGCGTGACCAGCGCCAGCGCGTAGCCGGCGAACGCGGCGCGACGCACAGCGAACGCGCTGCCGCGGCCGAGCGCGTGGCCGACGCGCACCGTGGTCGCCTCCGCCAGCCCCAGCGGGATCATGAAGCACAGGCTGGCGACGTTGATCGCGATCTGGTGCGCCGCCACCGGCACCCCACCGAGACGACCGATCAACAGCGCGGTGACGATGAACAGGCTGCCTTCCATCGCCACAGTGACGCCGATCGGCAGGCCGGTGGCGAGCAGGTCGCGGATTGGCAGCCAGCGCGGCGGATCGAAATGCGCGAACAGCTGCAGGTCGGCGAAACGTGGCGCGCGCCGCAGGTACCACGCGAACGCAATCGCCTGCGCCCACATCATCACCGCCGAGGCGATGCCGAGGCCGCCGGCGGCCAGCTCGGGCAACCCGCCGATGCCGAACGTCAGCGCATATCCCATCGGCACCAGCAGCAGCAGCCCGCCGAAGCCGAGCAGCATCGTCGGCCACGTCCAGTGCAGCCCGTCGCTGAGATAGCGCATGCAGAAGTACAGCGTCAGCGCCGGTACGCCCCAGCGGATGCCGTGCAGGAATGCCAATGTGCCGGGACGGATCTCCGGCGCGATGCCCATCGGCGCCAAGGCGTAACCGATCACGCTGAGGAAGACGAACAGCAGCACGCCCAGGCCCGCCGCCAGCCACAAGGCCTGCCGGAACAGCGGCGCGATCTCAGCGCGACGCCCGCCGCCATCGAGTTCCGACACCGATGGCGGCAACGACATCAACGTCCCCATCGGCACCATCATCGGCAGCCAGAACAGCGCGGTGCCGACCGCGACCGCAGCCAGCGTCCGCGTGCCGTGATGGCCGGCAATGACACTGTCGACGAAGCCGATCAGCCCGGTCGACAGGTGCCCGAACACCAGCGGTCCGGCGAGGATCGCGGTCGCGCGTACTTCGTCGCGGAAGCGGGTGGCGGGCAAGGAAATCGAGGGCATCGGCAAACCCGTTGGCGACTGTGGCCGCGCGCCGCGTCGGATGCGGGCGCTGGCGCCGGGTCGCGCAGGATCGCTATCTTAACGAGCGATTTGGGGAACGAAGATGACCGAGCGAGCCTGGTGCGGATGTGAGGGGATGATCGTCTACGAGGTCAATCTCGTGATCGACATGGCGATCGCGGCCGAATACCGCGCATGGCTGGGCGCGCACGTCGACGAGTTGCTGACGCTGCCCGGCTTCCTCGATGCGCGCATCCTCGACGTGCTGGAACCCGCCCCGACAGTCGGGCAGGTCGCCTTGTGCGTGCAGTACACGCTGCGCGACCAGGCCGCGCTCGGCGCCTACCTGCGCGGGCACGCACCACGCATGCGCGCCGCCGGCATCACCCGCTTTGGCGAACGTTTCCAGGCCGCACGGCGTGTGCTGCGCGAGGCCGCGCTGCGATAGACCGTGCCGGGTAGGCCGTGCTGATCCAGGCACTCACTGCTCCAGACGCAGGCGCAACCACGCCGCGCGGTTGCCGGCCGACGTCGCCAGCAGCCCGCGGCGCAGCGCGTCGCGTTGCTGCGGCGGCGTGCGCTGGGCGAGTTGCGCCAGGTCGCCGCGTTCGGCGACCGTCATGTTGTGCAACAGCGCGAGCAGTGGCTCGCACTGCGTCGCGGGAACCTGCGCCAGCAATGGCTGCAAACGGACGTAATCGGCACCCAACGCCGGGCCGAGCATCCATCCGCGCTGTTCACTGCGGTCGAGCGCGGCGAAGGTGCGACGCAACTGCTGTTGCTGTTCCGCGGGCATATCCGCGAACGCAGCCGCCGCGGCCCGCACCCGCAATTGCTGCTCCAGCGGCAGCGCCTGCCATAGCTGCCATTGCTCGCGACGCTGACGTTGCGTAGCCGCGGGCAAGGCATGCCAGCCGGCCAGCCGTCGTCGCAATGCCTGTTGTTGCGCCGGCGTCATCGCGCTCCATGCGGCGTCTCGTGCCAGCAACGGGTCGCGTTGCGCCGGCGGCAATGTCGGCAGCATGCGCTCGAGCGCGGGCGGCAGCGCCGATGCCACCGTGGCCAGAGCCAGCAGCGCGACGCAGGCAACGATGCGTTCAAGGCGGCGCATCGACGCCCTCCAGGCGGGTCGACGCGGGCACGGCGGTTTGCCCGCTGTCCAGCGCCGACGGATCCGTGGCCGCGATCGGCGCCGACGCGCCAGCGTTGCTGGTCGCTGCGAGTTGCGCGGCATACCATGACTGCAAGCCGAGATCGCGCGGCACGGCTGCATCGTCGCCATCGGTGAACATGTCGAAATCGCGATCGGTCAGCAGCGCGGTCTGCGCATCGAAAGTCGCTGCCGGTGCATCGGCCGGGGGTAGCGGTGTGAGCTGGATGCGCGGCTCGTCATTGTCGCGTTGCAGCGACGGCAGCAGGAAGCTCGCAACGAAGGCCAGCACACAGGCCGCGACGCCTGCCCACAGCGACGGCAGCAGCCAGCGTGGCCGGGGTGACGTGACCGCCGGCCGCAGCGTGATGCCACGCGGCCGTCGCGGCTGGATCGCCGCCTCGCGCAATTGCGCCAGATGCGCCAGCCGGGTGGGGGGTAGTTGCGTGATCGCCTGCTGCACTGCAGTGCCGAGCGCACGCCAGCCGATCTCGTCGGGGCTGCCGTCGGCGCGGCGTGGCAACGCCCGTTGCAGCGCCAGCCGATAGCTCGGCTGCGCGATCCCCAGCACCGCAGCCGCCTCGGATTCGGGCAGGGCCGCGACCAGCCGCAGCAGCAGCGCCGCACGCGGGCCGCTGCCCAGACGCGCCAGCGCCGCGAAAGCGGGCGGCCAGCTGGCGCCCAATTGCTGTCGACGCAAGGGCGGCGCGGCCAGCAGCAGCGCCCAGAACCTGTGCGGCCATGTCGCCATCGGCGTGGTCGTCGCGCTCTCGCGGAACGCGCGCATCACCGCCGCGAGCGCGGCATCGCCGCGGGTGGCGTCGCCGCATTGCAGCTCGGCGAAGAGCGCGCCGCGGCGCTCGATGCCGCGCAGGAACGCGGCCAGCGCAGCCGGCGCGGCGGCTGTTTCGGTGAGGGTGCGCTCGCTCATCGGGACGATTTCATCGGCCACGCATCATAGCGGCGCAAACGTGCGCACGATCGCGCTTGACAACGCGATAAAGCCTGCTCCGCTAGGCAGGACAACGATTCCAGCCAAAGCGGTTGTGCACAGCGGTAACAGGAACGTCATCCAGCCCCTCTTCACCATGTCTCCACGCCCTGTTGCAGCCATGTTTCACGCACAAGCTGCTGATTTCAAAAGAATAAGTCAATTTGGTGTTTTTTTAGCCAAGCCGCACTCGGGACTGGATTCACCGGCTTCGCGCATGCCCCCCGAAGAACCATGCACAGGGTTATCCACAGTTCGTGTGGATAACGGTGAAAATCCTTTTCCCGCAGATGCTTGCGAGTCATTCATGCGAATTTGCGCACGACATGCACGCAAACTGCGGTAACGGCGTGCCAAGGCATCGCTGTCGCTAGACTGCCGCGATGCCCGTGCCCGAATTGGTCCTTCGTGTCGCCCTGCCATTGCCGCTGCCGCGGCTGTTCGACTACGCCGGCCCGCACGGAAGGCTACCGCGGCCCGACATGATCGGCTGTCGCGTGCAGGTGCCGTTCGGCAACCGCGAATTGGTCGGCGTGGTCACCGGGATTGGCGCTGCGGACATCGACGGCGCCGGATTACCCATTGCGAGCTTGCGCAGCGCGCTCTCCCTGCTCGACAACGTGCCCTTGCTGCACGGGGAACTGCTGGAGTCGTTGCATTGGCTGGCCCGCTACACCCATGCGCCACTGGGCGAGGTGCTGGCGACCGCACTGCCGGCGGCGCTGCGCCGCGGCGAGGCGTTGCCTGACACGCATGCCTGGGCCTGGCAATTGACCGAGGCCGGCCGCACCGCGCTGCCGGGCCTGCGCGCCGGCAAGCCGCGACAGCTGGCCGAGCTGCTGCAGACGGGGCCGCGCGACGAGGACGCGCTGGACATCGAGGCGCCCGACAACTGGCGCAGCGCCGCACGCACGCTGGTCAAACGCGAACTGGCCAAACGCATTGCGGTGCCGGCGTCGCAATTGGCGCCGACGCCGCAACCTGGTCCTGTGCTCAACGATGAGCAGCGCACAGCGGTCGATGCGCTGGCGGCAGTGGAGGGTTTTGCCGCGCTGCTGCTCGACGGCGTCACCGGCAGCGGCAAGACCGAGGTCTACCTGCAGGCGATCGCCGACTGCCTGGCGCGCGGCAAACAGGCGCTGGTGCTGGTGCCGGAGATCGGGCTGACGCCGCAGACGCTGGCGCGGTTTCGTGCACGCCTTGGCATTTCGGTGCATGCGCTGCATTCGGGCCTCAACGACAACGAACGCGCGCGTGCGTGGACCGCCGCATGGCGCGGCGAAGCGCGGGTGATCGTCGGCACGCGCTCGGCGGTGTTCACGCCGCTGCCCGACGCCGGCCTGATCGTGGTCGACGAGGAACACGACGCCAGCTACAAGCAGCAGGACGGCATCCGCTACCACGCCCGCGATTTCGCGCTGGTACGCGGCAAGGCGCTGGGGGTGCCGGTGCTGCTGGGCAGCGCGACGCCGTCGCTGGAATCGCTGCACAACGCGCGCAGTGGCCGCTACCTGCATTTGCAGTTGACGCAGCGCGCCGGCGATGCACGGCCGCCATCGGTGCGCGTGCTCGACGTGCGCAAGCGGCCGCTGCAGGCGGGACTGTCGCCGGAATTGCTGGCAGCGATCCGCAGCGCACTCGATGCCGACGGCCAGGTGCTGGTATTCAAGAACCGTCGCGGCTATGCGCCGGTGCTGCTGTGCCACGACTGCGGCTGGAGTGCGCAGTGCAAACGTTGCGACGCAGCCATGACCGTGCATGCCGGTGGTCGTCGTCTGCAATGCCACCATTGCGGCGCGCGCCAGACGGTGCCGCCGGCGTGTCCCGACTGCGGCGGGCTCGCGCTGCAGCCGCAAGGCGTGGGCACGGAACGGATCGAAGCCTTGCTGGCGGAGACATTCACTGACGTCCCAGTGCTGCGCGTCGACCGCGGTAGCACCCGCCGCCGCGACGCGCTGGAATCGTTGCTGTCGCAGCTCGGTACGCAATCCGGCATCCTCGTCGGCACGCAGATGCTGGCCAAGGGCCACGACCTGCCGAACCTCACCCTGGTCGCCGTGGTCGGCATCGACGAAGGCCTGTTCAGCGCCGACTTCCGTGCCGGCGAGAAGCTGGCGCAGCTGCTGATCCAGGTCGCCGGACGCGCCGGACGCGCCGAAAAGCGCGGTGAGGTCGTGCTGCAGACGCATCATCCCGATCACCCGCTGCTGCAGACCCTGATCCACGGCGGGTACCACGCTTTCGCCGATGCCGAGCTGCTGCAACGTGACGCGGCCGGGTTTCCGCCGTTCGTGCCACTGGCATTGTTGCGCGCGG
Source organism: Luteimonas sp. (assembly GCA_035543275.1). GTDB lineage: Bacteria > Pseudomonadota > Gammaproteobacteria > Xanthomonadales > Xanthomonadaceae > Cognatiluteimonas. The sequence continues at coordinate 24,832 of DASZZT010000119.1, forward strand.
AAGCCCAGCACGCCGAGCCGCCATCGGCGTTCCTGCAGGTGGCGAAAAGCGCGTTGCGCGAAGTCGATGCACAACTCGAACTCAACGGCCCGTTGCCCGCGCCGATGCCGAGGCGCGCCGGCTACCAGCGCGCGCAATTGCTGCTGTCGTCGGACACGCGCGGCGCGCTGCATGCGGCGCTCGCCGCCGCGCTGCCCGATATCTACGCCGCACCGGAAGCACGCAAGGTGCGCTGGTCGCTGGATGTCGATCCGGTGGATTTGTACTGATCGCCATGGCCGAGGCAATCAGCACAGGTGCCGCGCTGCCCCATGTCGTGATTGTCGGCGGTGGCTTCGCAGGGCTGGGGGCGACGCGTGCACTCGCCCGCATGCCGGTGCGCGTGACCCTGATCGATCGCGGCAACCACCATCTGTTCCAGCCGTTGCTGTACCAGGTCGCGACCGCGGGTCTGTCGTCGCCCGACATCGCCGCGCCGCTGCGCCATATCCTGCGCCGGCAACGCAATGTCACCGTGCTGATGGACGAGGTGCGCAGCATCGATCCGGCGCGGAAACAGGTCCGGCTCGGCGGCGATGACACACTCGACTACGACACCCTGCTGCTTGCCAGCGGTTCGACCCACGCCTACTTCGGCCATGACGACTGGGCCGCGCACGCGCCCGGCCTGAAGACGCTCGACGATGCGCTGGAGATCCGCCGCCGCATCCTCACCGCGTTCGAGCGCGCCGAAGCCGAGCACGATCCGGCAGCGCGCGCCGCGTGGCTGATTTTCGCCGTGGTCGGCGGCGGTCCGACCGGCGTCGAGCTGGCCGGCACGCTCGCCGAGATCGCGCGCCACACCCTGCGCGGCGAATTCCGCCGCATCGATTCGCGCAGTGCGCGCATCCTGCTGCTGGAAGCAGGGCCGCGGGTGCTGTCGACGTTTCCCGAATCGCTGTCTGCGAAGGCACGCGCACAACTGGAACGACTCGGGGTCGAAGTACGCACCGGCGTCGCGGTCACCGACCTCGACGGCAACGGTGTCGTGCTCGGCAACGAGCGCATCGCCGCGCGCACCGTGCTGTGGGCCGCCGGTGTCGCCGCATCGCCACTGGGTCGCATGCCCGGCGTGCCGCTGGATCGCGCCGGTCGCGTCGTTGTCGCATCCGATCTCAGCGTACCGGGACATCCGGACATCTTCGTCGCCGGCGATCTCGCCTGCGTCGACTGCAATGGCAGGCCGGTGCCCGGCGTCGCGCCGGCAGCCAAGCAGATGGGCGCGCATGTCGCGCAGGTCATTGCCGTGCGACTTGCAGGGCGCAATGGGGCCGCGTTCCGCTATCGCGACTGGGGCAACCTGGCCACCATCGGACGTCGCGCCGGCGTGGTCGACCTTGGCCGGCTGCAGCTGTCAGGCGCATTGGCCTGGTGGTTCTGGCTGTCCGCGCACATCTTCTTCCTGATCGGTTTCCGCAACCGGCTGGTGGTGCTGATCGACTGGGCCTGGGCGTACTGGAGCTACCGGCGCAACGCGCGGATCATCGTCGGTAACCACGACAGGAATCGCTGAAACGCAAACGGCCCGGTTGCCCGGGCCGTCGTGAATTGCGATCGGCGAGGTCGCTTACGCCACGAACAACGCCTTCATCTTCTTCAGCGCGTTGGCCTCGACCTGGCGGATGCGTTCGGCGGAAACGCCGTATTCGTCGGCCAGTTCCTGCAAGGTGACCTTGTTGTCGGCATCGAGCCAGCGGCGCTTGATGATGTCGCGCGATCGCGCGTCGAGCTGCAGCAGACCATCGCGCAGAAACTCGAGCTGGTTGTCCTCGCTGTCGGCACGCTCGTAGGCCTGCGACGGATCTTCCTCTTGCGCCATCAGGTACGCGGCCGGCGCCGGCGGGGCGTGGTCGTCATCGTCGTCGCCGGTCAGGTCGAAACCGATGTCGCGACCGGACAGCCGCGACTCCATCTCCATCACTTCGCGTTCGGAGACGTTGAGGTCCTTGGCCACCGCGCGTACTTCCGCGGCATTCAACCAGCCCAGGCGCTTCTTGCTCTTGCGCAGGTTGAAGAACAGCTTGCGCTGCGCCTTGGTGGTGGCAACCTTGACGATGCGCCAGTTCTTGAGGATGAACTCGTGCATCTCGGCGCGGATCCAGTGCACCGCAAAGCTGACCAGGCGCACGCCGACGTTCGGGTCGAAGCGCTTGACCGCCTTCATCAGGCCGATGTTGCCTTCCTGGATCAGGTCGCCCAGCGGCAGGCCGTAGCCGTTGTAGCCGCGGGCGACGTGCACGACGAAACGCAGGTGCGACAGGATCAGCTCGCGCGCGGCATCAAGATCCTGACCGTCGCGGAAGCGACGGGCCAGCGCCTGTTCTGCTTCGACGCTGAGGACCGGCACCTGATGCACAGCACCGATATAGGCATCCAGCGAACCCAGCGCGGACGGAATCGGCAGGTTGTTGGCGACGAGGGCTTGAGACATCGTGGTCTGAGTCATGGGCACGGATTTCATGGAGTGATTTTAGCAGTGGCCATGTATGACTGCTAATGGCCGAAAGGGTTCCCTAGTGTTTCATTCATGGAACGCCGACGCGTTCCAGCCCCACTACAGCACAGCGGCGGTCAACCCAACGCGGGGACGGCCGAGGCGGACCCAGGCGTCGCCCTTGCCGGCAGCGACCAGTCGATCGGCGCCTGTCCGTGGCGGACCAGATACGCGTTGGCCGCGGAGAAATGCCCGCAGCCGATGAAACCGCGGTGCGCCGACAACGGCGAGGGGTGCGGCGCCTTCAGTATGCGGTGGCGGCTTGGATCGATCACCTTGCCCTTGGCCTGGGCATAGCTGCCCCAGAGCAGGAACACGAGGTGCTCGCGCTCACGGTTGAGGGTATCGACGATGTGGTCGGTGAAGCCTTCCCAACCCTTGCCCTGGTGCGCACCGGGGCGCCCTGCCTCGACCGTCAGCACCGCGTTCAGCAGCAGCACGCCCTGGTGCGCCCACGGCAGCAGGCAGCCGTGCCCGGGGCGGGCGATGCCGAGGTCGCGCTGCAGTTCCTTGAAGATGTTGTCGAGCGACGGTGGTACCGCCACGCCCGGCTGCACCGAGAAGCACAGGCCATGCGCCTGCCCTGCGCCGTGGTAGGGATCCTGGCCGAGGATCACCACCTTGACCTGGTCGAACGGGGTAGCGTCGAGCGCGGCGAAGATCTGCGACGCGGGCGGGTAGAGCAGCGCACCGGCGGCCTTGCGTTCGCGTAGATAGGTCGACAGCGCCTGCATGTCGTCGCGCCGCAGGTAGTCGCCGACGCGCGCCTTCCACGATGGCTCGAGCTTGATGCGCTCGCTCATGCGTCGAAGCTGCGCTGCTCCGGCAATCGCGATGCGCGCAGCTGGAACAGCGCCTTGGTCACCAGCAGGCGTTCCTCGATCGGTTTGAGCACCAGATCGTTGGCGCCCTCGCGCAACAGGTTGCTCTGGTTGTCGCGGTTGGCGTCGCCGGTCATCACCAGCACCGGCAGCACGCGCTTGCCGTAGCCGAAATCATTGCGGATGCATGCGAGCAGATCGCGTCCGCTCAATTCGCCCTTGAGGTAGACGTCGGAGAGCACGAGGTCGAAACCGGTCGCGGCCTCGCCACGATGCGCCTCGAGATGGACCAGCGCGTCCTCGACGCTGAGCGCGTGGATCACCTGCATGCCGTGGCGCTCGAGCATGCGCTTGGTGGCGGCGGCGACCACCTTGCTGTCCTCGACATACAACACCCGCGCACCCGGCACTGGCTGCGGCTGCACGTAGCCGCGGATGAACGCAGCCAGCGCGCAATGCCCGAGCGCCTTGTCGAAGTAGTCGGTGACGTCATCGCCGAGGTTGCGCGATTCCAGCCGCGACTGCGCTTCGCCGGAGACCACGATCACCGGCACGTAGCTTTGTCCCGCCGCCTCGCGCACCACTCTGGCCAGTGCGAGGCCATCGCCATCGGGCAGCGCCAGCGCCGTGGTGACCAGGTCCACCGGCGCGGTTGCCAGCGCGGCGCGCGCACTGGCCAGGCCGTCGCAGGCGATCACCTCGGCATTGGGCAGCTCGCGCTGCAGGACGTCGCCGATCAGCTTGCGCACCAGTCTGGAGCCGTCGACCACCAGCAGGCGCGGCGCGTCGCTGACGACATGGCGAAGATCATGCGCGTCAAAAATCATGCGCGGCCACGCTCATGTCTCGGTCGGTCGGGTCTGGCGCAGATAGTGGCCGGTGACGACGCCGGCGCCGAGCCAGCCGAGCAGCGCTGCGCCGAGCACCACGCCGGCCGCGGTCGGCGGGTCGAAGCCGAGCAGCAGGAAGCGGCTGCTGTAACGGGCCGCCAGCTCCATCAGCGGCGCGCGCAATGCGATCGCGGCCAGCGTCAGCAGGCCAATCGCGAGCGCGCCGGCGGCCAGGCCGTACCACACGCCCAGATACAGGAACGGGCGCCGGATGAAGCCGTCGGTAGCGCCCAGCAATTGCTGCACGCCGATCTCCTCGCGCCGCGACTGGATGTCCAGGCGTACGGTGTTGCCGACCACCAGCAGCGCGCCGAGACCGAGCAACGCGGCCAGCACCAGCGCCACGCGACCACCGAACCGCAGCCAGCCGTCGAGCCGTTGCCGCCACAGTGCGTCGTGCTGCACCAGATCGGCTTCCGGCAACGCCTGCAACGACGAGGCGAGCAGCGCTTCGTCGCCTTTCGGCGTCACCACCAGCAGGCTCGGCAGCGGGTTGTCGCCAACGGCCGTGATCGCGCCGCCCAGGCCGCTCGCGCGCAACTCGGCCAAGCCCTGTTGCGGCGTGCGCAGCGCGACCCTGGCGATGTCGCCGCGCCCGCGCAACGTCTGCGCCAGCGCCTGCGCGCGTGCGGAATCGATTTCCGGCTTCAGGAACACACTGATCTCGCGCGCCTGCTGCACGTCGCCAGCAAAGCGCTCGACGTTGCTCAACACCAGCCACAGCCCGAGCGGCAACGCCAGCGCGACCGCCATCACGCCGACGGTGAGCGCGGTCGCCCATGGCCTGTGCAGCACGCGGCCGAGGCTGGCGACGAAGCTGTAGAGGTGGTGGTCGAACCACGCGCCGATTCGTGAGGAATGGGTCCTGCGCTCACGCATCCGCCAGGTCCTCCGGCGAAATGTCGTCGGCGAGCTGGCCGTGGTCGAGCACCAGCACGCGTTTCTTCATGCGCTTGACCAGGGCCAGGTCGTGGCTGGCGATGAGCACGCTGGTGCCGCGCTCAGGCAGCGAGGCGAACAACGCCATGATTTCGGCCGACAGGGTGGGATCGAGGTTGCCGGTGGGTTCGTCGGCAACCAGCAGCAGCGGTTCGGCGACCACCGCGCGGGCGATGCCGACGCGTTGTTGTTCGCCCGCCGACAGCTGGGTCGGCAACGCGCGTTCGCGTGCGGACAGGCCGAGCTTGTCGAGCACCACGCGCACACGCTTGCCGATCTCGCCGCGCTTCATGCCGCGCAGGATCAGCGGCAACGCGACGTTCTCGAACACGCTGCGGTCGGTGAGCAGGCGATAGTCCTGGAACACCACGCCGACCTCGCGTCGATGCAACGGCACGCGGCGGCCGCGCACCTTGAGCAGATTCTTCTCGCCGAACAGCACCGTGCCGCGGCTGGGCCGCTCCGACAGGTGGATCAATTTCAGCAGGGTGCTCTTGCCGGCGCCGGAATGCCCGGTGACGAACAGCATCTCGCCCGGCTGCACCTGGAAGCTGACATCGCTCAGGGCGACATGCCCACCGGGATACTGCTTGCTGACGTTGTCGAAACGCAGGACGCTCATCGCGGCCCCATGGCGAAGACCGGCCAAGTATCGGCGGCGGACGCGACCTTGGCTAGCTCGGGCAGCGTCGCGTTGCATGGACGGGCGATTTTCCCTGAACGCTCGCTGCAACAACCTCGCCGCAATAAACAAAGGCCCGGCGGTTGCCGGGCCTTTGCCAATACCGCGGACCTTGGGTGCGACTCAGCGCACGCGGCCGCGGCGGAACAGGTTCACGATCGCGAGCAGGATGATCGCGCCGATCAGCGACACGACCAGGCTCATGATGCTGAAACCGCTGTTGATGGAACCGGCGCCGACCATCGGCCCGATCAGCCAGCCACCGATGAATGCGCCGACGATGCCGACGACAACATTCAGGATGATGCCCTGCTGCCCATCGGTCTTCATGACCATGCTGGCAAGCCAGCCGACGATGCCGCCCACGATCAACCAAATGATGATGCCCATGCTCAGACTCCTTGTGTAAGGGATGTTCAATCGCTCCCCTGCGTAGGGGCGAAGTCAGTCTGGCGAGGCCGGTGTGATGGCAATGTCAGCGCATGGACTCCGGATCGGAACCGGGGAAATCCGACCCGGGACAATGATTTAGCGCAATTGCGCGGTCATTGCACGCTGCCTTGCAGCAGGCGCAGCACATCCGCGCGCGGCAGCTTGCCGGTGGCATTGCGCGGCAGCCGTGCGACCAGTTTCAGCGGCCGCGGCAGGAACACCGGATCGATGCTGCAGCGCAGCGCCTGCAGGATCTCCGCCGCATCGCGATCCGGCGCGACCGCCAGCGCGGCGATGCGGCGCACGCCGCTGCTGTCGGCGTCGTCCAGCTGGAACACGACGCCGTCGATCACGCCCGGGATCGCCTGCAGCTTGCGGGTCAGGTCGCCGAGTGAGGCGCGCTTGCCGGCGATCTCCAGCAGATCGGCATTGCGGCCGCACAGGGTGAAGCGGCCATCGGCCTCCACCGCCACCAGGTCGGCCAGCGTCACCGGTGCCGGCAGATGCGGCGCATGCACCACGCTGCCGTCGGGCTGCGGCTGCACGCTGACGCCCGGCAACGGCGTCCACGCGTCCTCACACGCGGTGCGCCGGCGCGCGATCACGCAGGTCTCGGTGGATCCGAACAGTTCGCGCACCTGGCAACCGAAGCGCGCCTCGGCCGCGCTTGCGAGTTCGCGCGACAGCGGCGCGGTCGCCGAGACGATGCCGGCCAGTGGCGGCAGCCCCACGCCGGACGCGACCAGCGCGCGCAGGTGCACCGGCGTGGTCACCAGCACCCGATGCGCGCTGGCGTCGCGCAAGGCACGCGCGACATCCTCGGGGAAAAACGGCCGCGCGGCATGCACGGCGACATTGCCGAGCAGCGGCAGCAGCACCGACAGCTCCATCCCGTACATATGCTGCGGCGGTACCGTGGCGACGAAGTGCGCGGTGGCCTCCGCCGGCCACAGGTCCTGCAGCGCCGCGAGGTTCTGCGCGGTGCTGGCGCGGAAGCTGCGCCAGGTCTTCGGGTTCGGCATGGGCTCGCCGGTGCTGCCGGAAGTGAAGCCGATCGCCGCCAATGCGTTGTCATCCAGCAACAGCGGTTCGCCATCGTGCGCGGGCAACATGTCCGGCAAGCGCAGGTAGGGCAGTGGCTCGGGCTGCAGCGCGCTGTCGCCGAGGCAATAGCTGTCGGCGTGGCGCTGCAGTTTGTCGGCGATCACCAAAGGTGCCCGCGACGGCGGCAACAGGGTGATCTGGCCGCGCACCGCCACCGCGCAGAACGCGACCAGGAAGCGATAACGGTCCTCGCACAGGTTGATGGCATGGCGACCGGCGGGCAGCACCGCGGCCAGCGCCCGGACCTGGCACAGGAAGGTCGCCAGCGACACGGCGCCGTCTGGCCCGAACGCGATCACGCGATCGCCGCTGCCGTGGCCGAGCGGCGTTGCACTGAATCCGTTCGCGATGTCCTGGACGACTGCTGACATGCCTTGTGCTCTCTCCCAAACGCCGCACACCCCGCTGCGGACGATCTCCCCGCGATTACTTTACGCTGGCCGGCCCGCGCCGCGCCAAATCCGCATTCATGTTCCTGTCCCGCGTCGATCGCCCGACCGAGCCGCACTGGACCTGGCAGCCGTACCGTGCCGGCGCCGCGGCCGAACCGGTCGCGCGCGCATGGCTGGCGACGCAGCTGGAATGCGCCGCAGAGCGGCTGCCGCTATCCCGCGATCAACACGGACGACCACGGCTGGGCGCGCCGTTCGCCGATTGCGATGTCAGCTGGAGCCATAGCGGCGACGGCCTGCTGGTGGCACTGGGACGTGGCGTGGACGTGGGCATCGACCTGGAGCGCCAGCGCGCTCGGCCGCGCGCGCTGGCGCTCGCCGAGCGTTATTTTGCCGCCGGCGAACTGGCCTGGCTGCAGTCGCACGCAGCGACGATGCGCGAGGAGGCCTTCCTGCGCCTGTGGTGCGCCAAGGAAGCCGTGCTGAAGGCGCATGGGCGCGGGCTGGCGTTCGGCCTCGACAAGCTCGCCTTCGGCGACCGCGACGGCGCGCTGGCCCTGATCGATTGCGACGCGGCGCTGGGCGCGCCTGCGGACTGGCAGCTACGCGAATTTGTCCCGCGCGCCGGCTATCGCGCCGCGCTGGCGTGGCGCAGCCGCCAGTAACATGCGCGCGCGATGAACGCCTCCGACTTCCCCGCCGCCTTGCGCACCGAACTCGACGCCGGCCTGGCCGCGCTCGGCCTCGACCCCGCGCTGGCGCCGCCGCTGCTGGCGTACCTGACCCTGCTCGATCGCTGGAACCGCACCTACAACCTCACCGCGATCCGCGATCCGCGCGAGATGGTCGGCAAGCACCTGCTCGATTCACTGGCGATGCATCCGTTCCTGCAAGGCACCGAATCGCTGGCCGATCTGGGCACAGGAGCCGGCCTGCCCGGCATCCCGCTGGCGATCGCCAAGCCGGGACTGCAGGTCACGCTGGTCGAGTCCAACGGCAAGAAGGCGCGTTTCCTGCGCGAGGCGGTGCGCACGCTGCAGCTGCACAACGCCCGCGTCGCCGAAACGCGTGCGGAGGTGCTGGATGAACCCGCCGCTTTCGATGCCATCACCGCGCGCGCGCTGGCGACACTGCCGCTGATCGTCGAACTCGGCGGCCACCTGCTGAAACCCGGCGGCAAGCTGCTGGCGATGAAGGGCGCGCGGCCCGATGCCGAGATCGCCGCGCTGCCGGCGGGCTGGTGCCTGCAAAGTGTGCATCCGCTTACGGTGCCGGGATTGGCGGCGGAGCGTCATCTGGTCGTGGTTGCCAGAATCTGAGCCGCGCCGCGAGCAGACGCGCATGCTGTTGTCCCCAACGCGCCGCAGCGCGCTTTAAATCCCGCTTGCTACCTCAAGCCCGCGCAATCACCACCGCAAACGGGCCCCGAAGCGCGCGGCGGCGCGTTGGAGTCTGTCGCAAACGTGTCTTGTCGCGGCGCGGCGCGGCATAATCCTCAGTCCGGTGGCCGCGTGCGCGCCGGTCTCCCATCGCACCGAGGCACGCCGAGCCCCATGGCCCGCATCATCGCTGTCGCAAACCAGAAAGGCGGGGTCGGCAAGACGACGACGGCCGTCAACCTGGCCGCGGCGCTGGCACGTACGCCGAAGAAGGTGCTGCTGGTCGACCTCGACGCGCAGGGCAATGCCACCATGGGCAGCGGCATCGACAAGCACGAGGTGGCCGCGTCCAGTTGCGACGTGCTGCTCGAGGAAATCGCTGCCGAGACGGCGATCGTCAATACGCCGGAAGGCTTCGACCTGCTGCCCGGCAACACTGACCTGACCGCGGCCGAGATGGAACTGATGGACGCGCAGGGTCGCGAGCAGCGACTCAAACGTGCGCTGGATCCGCTGCGCGACCGCTACGACTTCATCCTGATCGACTGCCCGCCGGCGCTGTCGCTGCTGACGCTCAACGCGTTGACCGCCGCCGATTCGGTGCTGGTGCCGATGCAATGCGAGTACTACGCGCTGGAAGGCCTGACCGCGCTGCTGCAGACCATCGACGCACTCAGGAGCCGATTCAATCCGGCGCTGGAGATCGAAGGCGTGCTGCGCACCATGTTCGACGTGCGCAACAACCTCGCCAACGCGGTCTCGGCCGAGCTCACCAACCATTTCGGCGACAAGGTGTTCCGCACCATCGTGCCGCGCAACGTGCGCCTGGCCGAGGCGCCGAGCCATGGCCAGAGCATCGTCAGCTACGACAAGGGCAGTCGCGGCGCGATCGCCTACCTCGGCCTTGCCGGCGAGCTGCTGCGCCACCAGCATGAGCGTACGCAAGCCGCGCGCAAGACGGAGACCGTCGCATGACCGCTGCAAAGAACGCGCCCGCCAAGAAGCGTGGCCTCGGTCGCGGCCTGGAAGCACTGCTCGGCCCGAAAGCCGCCGCGCAGGCCCCGGCGCTGCAGGCCACCGCGACCGACACGTTGCACTCGCTGCCGCTCGATGCGCTCGCCCCGGGCAAGTTCCAGCCGCGCAAGCGGATGGACGAGGGCAAGCTGGCGGAACTTGCCGAGTCGATCAAGGCGCAGGGCGTGATCCAGCCGATCGTCGTGCGCGACCTCGGCCGTCAACAAAAGACAAGCACGCCGCGCTACGAAATCATTGCCGGCGAACGCCGCTGGCGCGCGTCGCAAATGGTGGGTCTGGCCGAGATTCCGGTCGTCATCCGCGAGGTCGACGACCGCACCGTGGTGGCGATGGCGCTGATCGAGAACATCCAGCGCGAGGACCTCAACCCGCTGGAGGAAGCGCAGGCGCTGCAGCGGCTGATCGACGAGTTCGACCTGACCCATGCGCAGGCGGCCGATGCGGTCGGTCGTTCGCGCGCCGCGGTGTCGAACCTGCTGCGGCTGCTGGAACTGCCCGCGGACATCCGCGTGCTGGTGGAAACCGGCGCGCTGGAAATGGGCCACGCGCGCGCGCTGCTGACGCTGGCGCCGGCCGCGGCGATCGCGCTGGCGCGGCAGGCGGCGCAAAACGGCTGGTCGGTGCGCGAGGTCGAGCATCGCGTGCAACAACTGGCGTCGGGCAAATTGCCGGCTGCATCGAAAAAGTCCAATGGTGGCAAGGTAAAGCCGCAAGCTGACATTGCCGCGCTGGAGCGCGAACTGTCGGAATCGCTCGGCACCCACGTCAGCGTGCTGCATGGCCGCGGCGGCAAGGGCCGGCTGGTGATCCATTACAGCGACCTGGACACGCTGGAAGGCGTGCTGGAAAAGCTGCGCGGCCCGCATGGTTGAAGCGCAATGACGACGACCCTCGTCACCGGTGCGGCCGGCTTCATCGGCGCCTACACCTGCCGTGCCTTGCAGGCGCGCGGCGAAACCGTCGTCGGCCTCGACAGTTACAACGAGTACTACGATCCGCAGCTCAAGCGTGACCGCGTCGCGACGCTGTGCCCGGACGTGCGCATCGCTGTACTCGACCTGACCGATCGCGACGGCCTCGCTGCGCTGTTCGACGAAGTGCGGCCGACACGCGTCATCCATCTCGCCGCGCAGGCCGGGGTGCGCTATTCGCTGACTCATCCGCACGCCTACGTCGACAGCAACCTGGTCGGTTTCGTCAACCTGATCGAGTTGTGCCGGCATCGCGCTGTGCAGCACCTCGTGTACGCGAGCTCGTCGTCGGTGTATGGCGATTCTGCGACGCCGCCGTTCTCCGAGGACCAGCGCGTCGACCAGCCGCGCTCGCTGTACGCGGCCACGAAAGCGGCGAACGAGCTGATGGCGCACACCTACGCGCACCTGTACGGCCTGCGCGCGACCGGCCTGCGCTTGTTCACCGTCTACGGGCCGTGGGGCCGGCCGGACATGGCGCCGCTGCTGTTCTCGCGCGCTGTGCTGGCGGGCCGCACGATCGAGGTGTTCAACCACGGCAGGATGCGGCGCGACTTCACCTGCATCGACGACATCGTCGCTGGCGTGCTCGGTGCGCTGGATCATCCGTCGCAAGATGATCCCCCACACCGCGTGTTCAATCTCGGCAACCACACACCGGTGGAACTGGAGCACTTCATCGCCGTGATCGAGTCCGCCGCCGGCAAACCGGCAGACAAAACCTACAAGCCGATGCAGCCCGGCGACATGGTCGAGACCATGGCCGATACTGCACGCGCCAGAGCCGCATTCGGCTTCGAGCCCACGACCACGATCGAGTCAGCCCTGCCGCAAGTCGTGTACTGGTGCCGGGATTACTTTGGTGACAACGCATGAGTGACACGCCGCAACTCTCGGTCGTCGTGCCGGTGTTCAACGAGCAGGACAACGTCGCGCCGCTGGTCGGCGAGATCGTTTCCGCGCTGCGCGGCGCGGTGGAGTTCGAGATCGTCTATGTCGACGACCATTCCCGCGACGGTACGCTGTCCGCGCTGCAACGGCTGAAGGCCGAAGTGCCGGAACTACGGGTGCTCCACCACACGACGCAAAGCGGCCAGAGCACCGCGATCCGCAACGGCGTCAAGGCCGCGCGCGGCGCGTGGATCGCTACCCTCGACGGCGACGGCCAGAACGATCCAGCCGACATTCCCAAGCTGCTGGCCGAGCGCGCCAAGGCCGCGCCCGAGGTCAAACTGTTCGCCGGCTGGCGCGTGGACCGCAAGGACACCGGCAGCAAGCGCTGGGCGTCGAAATGGGCCAACGCGATCCGTTCGCGGATGCTGCGCGACGACACCCCCGACAGCGGTTGCGGCACCAAGTTGTTCGAGCGCGAGGCCTTCCTCGACCTGCCGCACTTCAACCACATGCACCGCTACCTGCCGGCGCTGATGCAGCGCGCCGGCTGGAAGACGCTCAGCGTGCCGGTCAACCATCGCGCGCGCAGCACCGGCGTGTCCAAGTACAACAACCTCAACCGCGCCCTGGTCGGGATCAGCGACCTGCTTGGCGTCGCCTGGCTGATCAAGCGCGGCAAGGTCATCCGGGTCGAGGAACGCTGATGGAGCACAAGCCGTGATGAGCCCCGCCGTCGATTTCATGAACAGCCCAGTGCCGTGGCTGGCCTGGACCGGGCTGCACATGTCGCCATGGAAGCTGATCGGCCTGACCGGCGCGCTGATGTTCGGTGGCCGCTGGCTGGTGCAGTTCGTCGCCTCGCGCCGCCACGGCAAGCCGGTGATCCCGCGGGTGTTCTGGTACATGAGCATCGTCGGCAGCGTGATGACGCTGAGCTATTTCCTGTTCTCGGCCAAGCAGGACTCGGTCGGCGTGATCCAGAACCTGTTCCCGGCCTTCACCGCCGCCTACAGCCTGTATCTGGACATCAAGCACCGCGGCTGGCACCGCGACCGAGCCAGCCACTGAGCGTAGGGCGGGTCTTGACCCGCCAAGCCGGGGCGAGGAAAGCAGGCAAAGTGCGGCGGGTCAAGACCCGCCCTACGCCAAACGATTGATTCGGCTCCCCTTCAAGGGCATAATGCGCGGCTCGCTGCGTCCGGCTTCTGGCCCGGACCGGGCCGGAAACGCGATTCCGCCCGCCTCCGCGCAACGAATCACTGCCTGGATTGCGTGGCAACCGACGTGCCCTTGTCGGCTTGCCGGGGCCGCCGTCTCCCTGGCCAAGGGCGACACCAAACGATATCGAGGTGCGTAATGTCCCGCGTATGCCAAGTTTCAGGCAAGCGCGTGCAGACCGGCAACAACGTCTCGCACGCCAACAACAGAACCCGCCGCCGCTTCCTGCCGAACCTGCACGAGCGCCGCTTCTGGGTCGCCAGCGAGAACCGCTGGATCAAGCTGAAGGTTTCCGCGCACGCGCTGCGCACCATCGACAAGAACGGCATCGATGTCGTGATCGCCGAGCTTCGCGCCCGCGGCGAAAAGGTCTGAGGAGGATCACGACATGGCAAGCAAGCGCGACAAGATCCGTCTGATCTCCTCGGCCAACACCGGCCACTTCTACACCACCGACAAGAACAAGAAGAACACGCCTGCCAAGATGGAGATCAAGAAGTACGATCCCGTCGTCCGCAAGCACGTGATCTACA
>DASZZT010000120.1:0-12086 GCA_035543275.1 Luteimonas sp.
CAGGCCGACGAACTGCTTCTGCGCGCCTTGGCCGACCACCAGTTCGCGCAGGCCCGGGCCGAACTTGCGGCCCTGGACCATCCGCAGGTTCGACCGCAGCGGCCAGGCCGCGGGTCCGACGCCACGAAACTGCACGTTGGCATCGGTGCCGTCGCTCTTGCTGACCAGGTTCACCACCTGCGACAGCTCCGGCGACACCAGCGGCTTGCCATCGGCGCCTGTCTCGATACCAGTCAGGGCACTGACCAGCGGAATCTGGTCGCGGGTGATCACCGAGTTGGTCTCGGCTTGCGAACCGCCGCGCAAGATGATCGCGGAGTCATCGCTACCGGTCTGCTTGAGCGTGTTGGCGAAACCTTCACCCATCGCCAGCATCGCCACCAGCACCGCGACCACGCCGGCGATGCCGACCACGATCACCGATGACGCGCCCCAGCGCTGGGGCAGGCTGGCGATGCCGACACCGGCGACCGCCAGCGTCTGCTTGCCGCGCCGGGTCAGCAGCATCCAGGCCGCCAGCAGCACCAGCGCGCCGAGCACCGCGAACCACGGCAGCACCGTCCACACCGCGAGACCAGCGGCGAGCGCGAGCAGCACACTGAGATTGCCCAGCCATTTTTTGAGTCTTTTCATAGCAGTCCTTTCAGCGGCCGGCGAGTGCATCGACGATCTTCAGGCGCATCGCGCGCAGCGCCGGCAGCACGCCGACCGCAGCGCCGATCACCAGCATCAAACCAAAGCCCATCGCCCAGGTCTGCGGCAGTACCGTTGGCAGCTGGATGATGCCGCCGCTGGCCTTGCTGACGCCGGGCATCAGCAGCGCGGCCAGGCCCAGCCCGATCGCGCCGCCGAGCACGATCAGCAGGATCGATTCGGACAGCACCAGCCACAGCACGCTGCGGTTGCTGAAGCCGATGGTCTTGAGCACGGCCAGTTCCGGAATGCGCTCGCGCACCGCCTGCGCCATGGTGTTGCCGGTCAGCAGCAGCAGGGTGAAGAACACCGCCGCCATGATCGCGGTGACGATCAGGCCGATGTCGGCGAACTGCTTGGCGAAGGCCTGGTTGAACGCCGCCTCGGTCTGGGTCTTGGTCTCGTGGTCGGAGTTCTCCGACAGCGCGTCGATTGCCTGGGCCACGCGCGAGGCCTGGTTCACGTCCGCAAGCTTCACCCAATACCAGCCGACCCGACCCTTGACGTAGTCGTTGGCCTCGTCGAAATATTTCCAGTGGAACAGCAGCTGGTTTTCCTGGCTCTGCTGCTTGCTGTCCCTGATATGGAAGATGCCGTCGAGCTTGAAGCTCCAGGCATTGCTGCCCTTGGTCGGGAAGATCGTGGCCTGCAGCGGGATGGTGTCGCCGACCTTCCAGCCGTGGCGCCTGGCCAGCGCGGCGCCGACCACCGCACCGATGCGATCGTTCTCGAACGCCTTGCGCTGCGCGGCCGGCAATTCGAATTCGGGGAACATGTCGAGGTAACCCGGGCCGGCCGAGAAATTCGGGAAGAAGTTCTTCGGGTCCTGGTAGATGCCGCCGAACCAGGCCGCGTAGCTGACCTTCTTCACCCCCGGCGTGGCTTCGATCTGCGACAGCAGGTTGTACGGCAGCATCTGCGTGATCGACAGCCGCGAGGCGACCACGAGGCGGTCGGCGCCGGCCACGCTGCCGCCGGAATTGAAGGCGACGCGGACCGAGTCGAGCATGCCGAACAGCAGGAACGCGGCGACCACCGACAGCAGCGTCAGCAGCGTGCGGGTCTTGCTGCGGAACAGCGCTGCCCAGATCAGGTGCAGGTATTTCATCGTCGTTCTCCCGCTCAGGCCGCGTGCCGCACCTGCTCGACCAGGGTGCCCTTGTCGAGGTGCAGCGTATGGGTCGCGTATTCGGCTGCCTTCGGGTCGTGGGTGACCATGACGATGGTCTTGCCGTACTCGCGGTTGAGCTGCTGCAGCAGGGTCAGGATCTCCTCGGCCGAATGCCGGTCGAGGTCGCCGGTCGGTTCGTCGCAGATCAGCAGGGTCGGGTCGGAGACGATCGCGCGCGCGATCGCCACGCGCTGCTGCTGGCCGCCGGACAGCTCGGCCGGACGATGCTTGCCGCGGTCCTTCAATCCGACCAGTTCCAGCGCGATCTCGGCATTGCGCTTGCGCTGCACCGCGTTCAATCGCGTCAGCAACAGCGGCAGCTCGACGTTCTTCTGCGCGCTCAGGGTCGGCATCAGGTTGTAGAACTGGAACACGAAGCCGACGTGGTTGCTGCGCCAGGTCGACAGCTGGCCCGAACTCATCGTGTCGATGCGCTGGCCGTCGACCTCGATCTCGCCGCCACTGGGCGAGTCGAGGCCACCGATCAGGTTGAGCAGCGTGGTCTTGCCCGAACCGGAGGGTCCCATCAGCGCGGCGAAGTCGCCGCGGGTGATGTCGAGGTCCAGGCCATGCAGCACCTCGACCTTCTCGGGGCCGCGCTGGTAGGTCTTGGTGAGGTTGCGGATCGAGACCAACGGTTCCATGTGACGTCCTCAGGTAGCGTGCGCTATGCGCACGGTTTTTCGCGTTCGTGCGCATGGCACACGCTGCATGGTGCTATTCGGAGTTGCTATCGGCAGTGCCCGTTTCTTTCGCGATGCGCACGTGCGCGCCGTCGATGAGGTCCGCGGGCGGGTCGAGCACCACAGTGTCGTCGCCGGACAAGCCGACGAGTACTTCGCGGTCGTCGCCCAGGGTGCGTCCGAGCTTGAGCGTGACCCGCCCGACCTTGTCATCGACGACCACGAAGGCGACGTCCTTGCCGTCGCGCGACACGATTGCTGCCGCCGGCGCCAGCACGCCCGGCTTCTGCGCGTTCGCAGTCGCGGGCTTGGTTGCTTCGAGGAAACTCACCCGCACGCCCATGTCGGGCACGATTCGCGGATCGTGCACGTTGAGCGCGACCCGCACTTTGACCGTGGCCTTGCTGCGATCGGCGGTGGGAATGATCGCGATCACCTCGCCCGGGATCTTCCAGTCCGGATAGGCGTTGAGCACGGCCTCGACCGGCATCTTCGGCTGCACCCGGCCGATGAAGGCTTCGCCGACATCGACTTCCACTTCCAGCGAATCCATGTCCACGATCGTGCCGATGCCGGTGCGGGTGAAGCCGCCGCCGGCCGACAGCGGCGAGATGATTTCGCCGGGCTGCGCGGCCTTGGCGATCACCACGCCGGCGAACGGCGCTCGCACCACGGTGTTGTCGACGCCGTTGCCGGCGATGCGCAACTGGTCGCTGGCGACCTGCGTATTGCGCTGCGCGGTGAGCAGCTGCGCACGTAGCGAATCACGCTGTGCCACGGCCTGGTCGTATTGCGACTTCGACACCAGTTGCTGTCGTGCCAGCGTACCGAGCCGGGCGGCATTGGCCTCGGCCTCGTGCAGCTGCGCCTGCACGCCGCCGGTCTGGCTGCGCGCAGCGCCGAGTTGCGCGGCGGCAAGATCACGCTGCGCGTCGGCGTCGATCGGATCGAGCGTGGCCATGATCTGGCCGGCTTCAACCTTCTGACCTTCCTCGATCAGCACCTCGCGCACCTTGCCGGTGATCTTGGCCGACACCGTCGCCATGCGCCGCGCGACCACGTAGCCGGTGGCGTCGAGCACCGAGGCGGCCGCGCCGCCGTTGCCGATCGCCACCACCGGCGCGGTATGTACCTCGATGCCATTGTCGCGGCCGAACCAGGCCCACGCCGCCACTACCAGCACAATCACCGCGACCACACTCGCCAGCGCGATCCACAACCCGCGCCGCGACGGCGGCGGCGCGCTGCGGTCGATGCGGAGTTCCTTGAGCAGGTCGGCGGAAGAGTTCATCGCAATCCAGACACCGGAAACGGGGAGTGTGACTGTGGCGCGCGGATTCGTGAAGCAGAACTCGTCGTAGCTGCCTGTTGCTTCAGCAGCGCGCCTTCAACATCGCGTACGCCGCGCGCAGGCCTTGCGCTTCACCGCCGGTGGGGCGGCCGGGGCGGTCGCTGTCGTTCCAGCTGTAGACGTCCAGGTGCGCCCACTTTTGTTGCGGTGGCACGAAGCGTTCGAGATACAGCGCGGCGGTGATGCTGCCGGCCATTCGCGATGGGCCGGAGTTGGCGATGTCGGCGATGTTGCTGGTGAGGTAGCGCAGGTATGGGCGCCACAGCGGCAGCCGCCACAGCGGATCGCGTACTCGCATGCCGGCGTCGAGCCAGGCGTTGGCAAGTGCGTCGTCATTGGCGTACAGCGCCGGCAGGTCGGGACCGAGCGCGACGCGCGCGGCGCCGGTCAGGGTGGCGAAATCGAGCAGCAGATCCGGCGCCTGCTCGCCGGCATACGCCAACGCGTCGCCGAGCACCACCCGGCCTTCGGCATCGGTGTGGTCGATCTCCACGTGCACGCCGGTGCGGGTGGCGATCACGTCGCCGGGGCGGAACGCATCCGGGCCGATCGCGTTCTCGACCGCCGGTACCAGCAACGTGATCCGCAGCGGCAGCTTGCGCGCCATGACCAGTTCGGCCAGCGCGATTGCATGGGCGCCGCCGCCCATGTCCTTCTTCATGTTGCGCATGCCGTCGGCGGGCTTGATGTTCAGGCCGCCGGTGTCGAAGCACACGCCCTTGCCGACGATTGCGACGTGCGGATGCGTGGCGTCGCCCCATTGCAGCTTGAGCAGTCGCGGCGCCCGATGCGAGGCGCGGCCGACGGCATGGATCGCCGGGAAGTTCTGCTGCAGCAGCGCGTCGCCGACGATGCTGTCGAACTGCGCAGCGTGCGCTTGCGCGATCTCGCGCACGACCTGTTCGAGCTGTTCGGGGCCCAGCTGTTCGGTCGGCGTGTTGACCAGATCGCGAGCGCGCACGCAGGCGGCCAGCACGTCGCCGGTTTCGGCGTCGAGTGCGTCGAGAAGCAGCCGTGCCGGCGCACGCGGCGGGTCCCGGAAACGGGTGTAGCGATAGCTGCCCAGGCCCCAGCCGAGCTGCAGCGCATTGCGGGTCGCGGCATCGAGTTCGCCAGCCACCTGCCAGTCGCCCGACGGCAGCGCGTACGGCGCGTGTGCGTAGCTGTAGGGATCGAGCGCATCGCCGATGCCGAGCACCGCGCCCGCCAGGCTGCCGTCGCCGCCGGGCAACGCCAGCAACGAGCCGGGCGCAGCGTCGAAGCCGTGCGCCATCAGCCATTGCGCCATCGTCTGCGGTTGCCGCTGGCGCCAGCCGTCGAGGCCGTCGCGGTTGACCAGATAGAGCGGGCGGAGGTTCACGCCGGGGGAGGCGGCAAAGCCATGCGGGGAAGTCATGCGGCGGCGGTCTGTGAAATCGGTGCGGAGAGGGAATGTTCGAGCCAGTCGGCGAGCGCGGCGAGGCTGGCGAATGCGAGGTCGGGGCGCAGGTCGTCGCGTGGCCAGCGCTGCTCCTCGCGATTGATCCAGCAGGTGCGCAGGCCGGCGTGATGGGCGCCAACGACATCCAGTTCGACATCGTCGCCGACGTGCAGCACCTCGTGCGGCGCCAGCGCAAAGCGCGCGCAGGCGGCGTGGAAGATGCACGGCGAGGGCTTCGGCTTGCCGTGCTCGCTGGCTCCGAGCTGGAAGCGGAAATGCATGTCCAGCCCGATCCGCCGCAGGTCGGCGTTGCCGTTGCTGAGCGCCGCCAGCGGCACGGATGCGGCCAGCCGCTGCAGGGCTGCTGCCGCATCGGGATAGCACTCGACGCGGTTGCGCTCGGCGAAGAACGCCTCGAACGCCGCCTCCGCATGCGCCGGATCGTCGCCGCTGAGCTGCATCGCCCGCGTCAGCGTCAGCTTGCGCATCGCGCTGAAGTCGTGTGCCAGATCCGGGCGCTCGGCATCGAGCTGCTCGCGCAAGACGCGCATGCCCGCGATCGGGAAGCGCGCCGCGGTGCGCGGGCAATGCCGCAGCAGCCAGGCGTGCTGCACCTGCTCGACCCGCGCGCCGATCGGCGCGAATGGCCACAGGGTGTCGTCGAGGTCGAGGGTGATGGCGCGGACGGGGAAGCTCACGTGCTTATTCTAGCGCTGCAGGTGTGCCCACTCGGATTGCTGCAAAAAAAGCATCGCGACTTCCGTCGCTCCTACAGGGGAAGGCGAGCGAGAAAGATCACTCCAGCAGCCTCGCCCAGCCCTCCATGCCCTCGATCTTCGACAGCACGATCTTCACGCACACCAACAGCGGCACCGCCAGCAGCAGGCCGACGATCCCCCACAGCCAGCCGAACACCATCAACGCCAGGATCAGGATCAGCGGCGACAGCGCCATCCGCTTGCCGAGCACGATCGGGGTGATCAGCTGGCCTTCGAGCGCGTGCAGGCCGAGGTAGATACTGGCCGGCAGCAGCGAGTGCAGGGGATCGTCGAAGGCGACGAAACCCATCAGCAGCATGATCAGCATGCCGATCAGCGGGCCGACATACGGCGCGAAGTTGAGCAGCGCCGCCATCGTGCCCCACAGCAGCGCCTCATCCAGCGGCACGCCGAGGAAGTGCAGCGCGCCGGCGAAGGCCAGCCCGACCAGCGCATTGATGATGCTGATGGTCAGCACGTAGCGCGAGATCTCGTGCTCGATCGACTGCAGGATCTCGACCGTGATCCGCTTCTGCTGGCGTCCCGGCAGCAATGCGATCGCGTTGCGCTGCAGGCTCTGGCCGTACACCATGAAGAAGAACGTCAGTAGCACCACCGCCAGCACCGAGGCGATCAGGCGCGGGGTCGCGGTCAGCAGCCTGTAGGGATTGTTGACCTCGGTCTTGACCACCTGCACCGGTCTGGCGGTGTTCTCGCCGCCGGCGGCGCGGGCGATGTTCTCGGCGGCCTTGTTGGCCTCCTGCATCGGCTTGATCAGGCTGCGCAATTTCGGCGCGAGGTCGCGCATCTGGCTCGGCACCTGCCGCACCCATTCGCCGGCCGGCGCGACCAGCTGCTGGCCAAGCATCACGGTGCCGGTGATGCCGAGTGCCAGCACCAGCAGCGCACCGACGAAACGCGGCACGAAGATGCGTTGCAGCAGGCGGATGATCGGATTGCCGACGAGCGCGAAGAACATCGCCAACAACACCGGCAGCAGCAGGTCCTGCGCCGCCCACAGGGTGTAGCCGACCACGAGCACCGCCAGCACCATCAACGTGGTGGAGGCGCGCGGGCGCGGTCGCGCGGGCTGGATCAGGCTCGGCGCGACGTCGAGCGACGCCTGGGTCAGGATCGGGGGCGTGTTTCCTGCGTTCGCTGGCGGATCGACCGGCAGCTGGTTCATATCAGCCCGGCCTGTCGCAGCGATTCCGGGGTCATCGGCTGCGGCGGTGCGACGGCGGCTGCGAGCGTGGCTTCGGGCACGACGGCGGTCGCGGTCTGCTGCGCACTATCCGCTGCGTGGGCGGCTTCACCCGCCGCGGCCTGCGCGCTGCCGCCGGCGAACAGGCCCGCGAGCGCGGTCATCAGTTGCAGTGCGCCGCCGCCGCTGGTGGCACGCTTGACCGGCTCGACCTTGGCGACCACGAAGCCGCTGAGCAGGCCGGCAATGACGATCCGCCCCGGAGTCCAGCTCGCGCGCCACGACGCTTTCAGCTGGCGCCAGTCGGCCGCGGTCTGGAGCTCCTGCGCCTCGAGCGCAGTCTCGGCCTGCTTCACTTTCTCGATCAGCGCACCGAAGCTCATGCTGTACTTTCCGTCGTTGCCAGTTGCCGCGTCCATCTCATGGAGGGCGGCTTCATGGAGGAGTGATGTCCACGCCGAGTCCTTTCTTCAGCGGCGCGCCGCCGGCGACGTCGGCGACACGCTCGGCGGCGGCTTGAGTGGAAGCACCGGACCCCGCGTCGGGCATGAGCGTGGCCAGTTCGCCGATCCCCAGTCGTGCCAATTGCCGCCGTGTCGCCTGCAGCCGGGTATTTTCGAAATAGCGCATTGCCATCCAGCCGCCGACCGCGGTGACCGCGGCGCTCAGCGCCGCGGTCAGCAGCAGCGACAGCGACCACGCCCAGCCGAGCCCGAGGCTCAGCCATGCGATCAGAGCCGCCATCAGCAGCAGCCAGGCCGAGGCGCCGAAGGCGATCGCGAATCCGGTGAAGGCCAGGGTGCGGCCGAAGGCGCTGCGCGCCAGCGACACATCCGCGGCCAGCAGGATTCGGAACGCCTTGCTGGCGTCGCGACCGGCGGTCCAGGTGGCGCGGCCGGTGGCACCGAGCTGACGCAGCGATTCCTCGACGCCGGGCGCGCGCTCGCGATCGCCGCCGCTGTCACCGTCAACGCCGTGCTCGCCCCCTGCCTCGCTCATTGCGACAGCTTACTTGTCGCCACTGCGGGCGAGCTTGGCGATGATCCAGCCCGCGGCGAAGGCCATGCCGAACGACACCAGCGGACGCTCACGGATCAGGTCCGATGCGCTCTCGATCAGGTCACGGCCCTTGTCCATCAGCGCATCGACCTGTTCGCGGCTGGCGGCGCCGGCCTGCTCGACCGCGGCCAGCCCGGACAATGCACCGTCGGCGAGGTCGGACTTCATCTGCGCCTTGCCCAGGCGCATCTCGTCGCCGGCGGCACTGGCGGCACCCTTGATCGCATCGCCAGCATGGCCGGCGGCTTGCTTGAGATGAGTCCCGGCTTCGCCGAGGTTGGTCTTCATCGAATCGGTTGCGGACGTGTTCATCGGTTCTCTCCGGTCATTGCATCAGCAGGTCGCCCTGCACAGTGCCACGCACGATACGCAGCACGAGTTGCGGTGGTTGTGAAGCAAAGCTGAGACGGAAACCAGGCAGATCGTCGAAGCGACCGCTGTTGGCGGCGACGATCACATCGCCATCCTGCAGCCCGTTCGCCGCGGCGCGACTGCCGCGAGTAACAGTCTCCACCAGCACGCCGTTCGCGCCAGCCTGGCGCAGGCGTTCTGGCAGTTCGGCGAAGGTGGCGCCGACCAGGCGCGGGTCCAGGGCGACGCCGTCGAGCGACTTGGCCTGCTCACGCAGGCTGGCGACGAGCTGCAGCGGCTTGCCGGCGCGGCGCACATCAAGCGTGACCCTGGCGCCGACGGCCTGCAGGCCTTCGAAGTTGCGCAGCGTCTCGCGATCATCGATGCGCTGCCCGTTGGCGGCGAGGATCACATCCCCGGGCTGCAGTCCGGCGGTCGCCGCGGCCGAACCCGGATACACCCGCGTCACCACCGCGCCGCGCGCGGCGTCGAGGCCCAGGCCGCCGGCCAGGCGCGCGTCCACGTCCTGGGTGTCGATGCCCAGGCTGCCGCGCCGCACCTGGCCGGTGCTGGCCAGTTGCCGCATCACGTCACGGGCGAGGTTGGACGGGATCGCGAAGCCCAGGCCGATGTTGCCGGCCATGCTGCCCTGCGGGTTGAAGCTGGCGGTGTTGATGCCGACCAGCGCGCCGTCGAGGTTGACCAATGCGCCGCCGGAATTGCCGGGATTGATCGAAGCGTCGGTCTGGATGAAGTTCTGGAAGCCCAGGCCGCGCAAACCCGAGCGGCCGACCGCGGAGACGATGCCGGAGGTCACGGTCTGCCCGATTCCGAATGGGTTGCCGACCGCGACCACGAAATCGCCGACCTGCAGCCGGCTGCTGTCGGCCAGCGCGATCGCGCTCAACGGCGCACCCTTCGGTACCGGGATCCGCATCAGTGCGATGTCGGTGTCCGGATCGGAGCCGACGAACTCGGCCTTCAGCGTGCGGCCGTCGGCGAGGGTCACCGAAACCTCGTCCGCGCCCTCGATCACGTGGTGGTTGGTCAGCACCAGGCCCTTGGCCGCATCGACGATCACACCGGAACCCAGCGACTGGTTGATGCGCTCCTGCGGGATGTTCGGGAACATCCGCCGGAACAGCGGATCGTTGGCAAAGGGATTGTTGATCCGCACCCGCTGCTGGCTGTGCACGCTGACCACCGCCGGCAACACGCGTTGCAGCATCGGCGCCAGCGACGGCAGCACCTGGCCGCCGACCGATGCCGGCAACGCGGCGATCGCGGGCACGGTGGCGGCGTTGGGCACGGCCTGCGCCGGCGCCCGCAGCGATTCATGCAGCACGGTTGCGGCAAAGCCGCCGAAGGCGGCGGCGAGAGCCAGGGACAGCAGGGTTTTGCTGGAAGTCGACAACGCAGGCATCAAGATGTTATCCGGGCTGGTTGGTGGCAGAAGTGTGAAGTCGCGGCGGCTTGGGCGGGAATCAAGCCTATGCCGAGCCGTCGGCAATCGGCATCCAGTCTCGACAACGCCCATTGAATCGATGGTGAAGGTTCTGTCGACGCGGCGGCAGCACGGTGCACGCGACCTGCATGCTTCCTACCAAGGGCGATGCGCGTGGGAACCAAGCGGCGCTGCGAGCCTGTTTCACGGTATCTGTCGCACCAACCACGGCCGAAACAGGCGCGTGCACACGCCCGTTTCTGCCCGCTGCCGCGCCGCTGGCGCATCGGTGTGGCGGCTGCATTGAGTGCCTCAAAAAGCCGTTGACACCGTCCCGGGCCGGGGTTAGCTTGAACCTCCGCTTCGCCACTACATCTTGTGGTTGCCGGGGCGGAGGAAGCCCAAGCTCTGGTGATTTTGCTCTGGTGATTGGCGCTGCGCACGGGCTTGGAAGTTGCACGCCGACGGGGAAGGCGGATGACCGGAGTGGAACGGCCGTGGCAGGCCAGCAGGCAACCCATCCAGGGCTGAAGCGGCGCACCACGTTGCCGCGGAATTGCCGTCGATGCGATCCGGATCCCGGGCCGCGTCGGCGCTACAAGACAAAACAGGCGCGGGCATCACCGGCGCCGTGGACAAGGAGACGTATAAGAATGAGCACAGTGCGCCTCGAGGCGGTCAAGACCGGAGCCACGCAGAAGGAGATCCCGGTGCAGCCGGCGTCCACCGACATCTGGGACAAGAAGTACCGGCTCAAGACCAAGTCCGGCGAGGCGATCGACGCCGACATCGACGGCACCTACCAGCGCGTGGCCAAGGCCTTGGCCGATGCCGAGCCCAGCGTCGAGAAGCGTACGTACTGGAACGAGCGTTTCCTCTGGGCGTTGCGCCGCGGCGCGATCCCCGCCGGCCGCATCACGTCCAACGCCGGCGCGCTCGAGCACAAGCCGGCGACTTCGACCATCAACTGCACCGTGTCCGGCACCATCGAGGATTCGATGGACGGCATCCTCGACAAGGTCCACGAAGCTGGTCTGACCCTGAAGGCCGGTTGCGGCATCGGCTACGAGTTCTCGACCCTGCGTCCGCGCGGCGCGTTCGTCGCTGGCGCCGGCGCGTACACCTCCGGGCCGATGTCGTTCATGGATATCTACGACAAGATGTGTTTCACCGTGTCCTCGGCCGGTGGCCGCCGCGGCGCGCAGATGGGCACGTTCGATGTCTCGCATCCTGACGTGAAGGATTTCATCCGCGCCAAGCGCGAGGACGGCCGCCTGCGCCAGTTCAACCTGTCGCTGCTGATCACCGACGGCTTCATGGCAGCGGTCGCGAACGATGGCGACTGGCCGCTGATGTTTCCGATCAACGCCAAGGAACAGGACGACATCGATATCAACGATGCCGACAAGATCGTCTGGCGCGATTGGCCGACGCACAAGAACTACGTCACCCGCGACGACGGCCTGGTCGCCTGCAAGATCTACGGCCACATCCGCGCCCGCCACCTGTGGGACATGATCATGGTCTCGACGTACGACTACGCCGAGCCGGGTTTCATCCTGATCGACCGCGTCAACGAGATGAACAACAACTGGTGGTGCGAGAACATCCGCGCGACCAACCCCTGTGGCGAGCAGCCATTACCGCCGTACGGCGCGTGCCTGCTCGGCTCGGTCAACCTGACCAAGTTCGTGCGCAACGCGTTCACCGACCAGGCCACGTTCGACTGGGAGGAATACAAGGAAGTCGTGCGCGTGTTCACCCGCATGCTCGACAACGTGGTGGAAGTGAACGGCCTGCCGTTGCAGCAGCAGCGCGACGAGATCGCGCGCAAGCGCCGCCACGGCATGGGCTTCCTTGGCCTGGGCAGCACCGTGACCATGCTGCAGATGAAGTACGGCTCGCAGGCGTCGTGCGAATTCACCGAGCGCATCGCCCGCGAAATGGCCGTA
>DASZZT010000121.1:0-3548 GCA_035543275.1 Luteimonas sp.
CAAGCCCGCCCGCCGCGGCGCACCGCAGGGGAGCGGTACCTTGACCGATCGGCTGTGCCTGTATTCCTACTGGCGTTCCAGCGCCGCCTATCGCGTGCGCATCGGCCTGAACCTGAAAGGGCTGCCGTACGAGATCGTGCCGGTGCACTTGCTGCGCGACGGTGGCGAGCAGCATTCCGACAGCTATCGCGCCGCCAATCCGCAGCAGCTGGTGCCGGTGCTGCAGCACGGGCAGCGCATGCTGCGGCAGTCGCTGGCGATCCTGGAATACCTCGATGAGATGTGGCCGACCCCGCCGCTGCTGCCGGCGACCGCGCGCGAACGCCAGCGCGTGCGCGCGCTGGCGCAGTTGGTCGCCTGCGAGATCCATCCGCTCAACAACCTGCGCGTGCTGCAGTATTTCGAGCGTGACTGGGGCGTGCCGCAGGCCGAGCGCGACGTCTGGGTGAAGCACTGGATCACGGAGGGTTTCGCTGCGTTCGAGGCGCTGCTGCAGGACCATCCTTCGACCGGGGCGTTCAGCGAGGGCCAGATGCCGACCATCGCCGACTGCTGCCTGATTCCGCAGGTCTACAACGCGCGCCGGTTCGGCATCAACCTGGACGCGTATCCGACCATCGTCCGCATCGAACAAGCCTGTCTGGCGTTGCCGACCTTCGATGCCGCGCGACCGGAGCGGCAACCGGACGCCCCGTCGCATTGAGGTCGTCGCGTTGAGGGTCCTTTGCTGAGGATCGCCCGCAGAGGATCGCCAACTGAGGGCTGCCGCGCGGCCGCGCGGCGGGCGGATTCAGTGTTGACTGCCAGCGGCGCTGGCGTCGAACACTTCGGCGTAGGGATCGTGCTCGCCGCTGCTGCCTTCGGACAGCCGGAACTTCAGGGCGAGGCCGTCGCGCGAGTCGGCGGCCTTCAGCGCCTCCTCCTTGACGATCCTGCCTTCCTTGTACAGGCGGAACAGGCATTGGTCGAAGGATTCCATGCCCTCCTCCAGCGACTCCTCCATCGCCTGCTTGAGCTCGTGGACCTGACCGCGGCGCAGCAGGTCGCGGATCATCGGCGTGTTGATCAGCACCTCGGCCGCGGGCAGGCGGCGGCCGTCGAGGCCGACCACGAGGCGCTGCGACACGATCGCGCGCAGGTTCAGCGCGACGTTCATCAGCACGTTCTTGTGCGCGCCCTCGGGGAAGAAGTTGAGAATGCGATCGACGGTCTGGTCGGCGTTGTTGGAGTGCAGCGTCGCCAGGCAGATATGGCCGGTCTCGGCGAAGGCGATCGCGGCCTCCATCGTGGCGGCGTCCCGGATCTCGCCGATCAGGATCACGTCCGGCGCCTCGCGCATCGCGTTCTTCAGCGCATTGTGGAAGGCGTGGGTGTCCAGGCCGACCTCGCGCTGGTTGACGATCGACTTCTTGTGCTTGTGCAGGTACTCGATCGGATCCTCGATGGTGAGGATGTGGCCGGAGGTGGTGCTGTTGCGGTGGTCGATCATCGACGCCAGCGTGGTCGACTTGCCCGAGCCGGTCGAACCCACGATCAGCACCAGCCCGCGCGGGGCCATGATGATGTCCTTGAGCACCTGCGGCAGCTGCAGTTCCTCGATCGACGGAATGATGCTTCGGATCGCGCGGATCACCATGCCGACTTCGCCGCGCTGCTTGAACACGTTGACGCGGTAGCGCCCCGAATTCGGCACCGCGATCGCCATGTTGAGCTCCAGGTCGCGCTCGAACTGCGGCACCTGGCCCTCGTCCATCATCGAATAGGCGATCTTCTTGACCATGCCCGGCGGCAGGCCGGTGTTGCCGAGCGGATGGAGCTTGCCTTCGACCTTGATGTAGACCGGCGCGCCGGTGGTCAGGAACATGTCGGAGGCGTTCTTCTCCGTCATCAGCTTCAGGAAATAGCCGATATCCATTCACGTGTCCTCGTGTCCATCACGCTATCGTTGCAGATAACGCGGCGGCTGATGAAAAAAGGCCGCGCGACACCCCTTCGCCACGGCACCCCTGATGAACGCCAGCTTCGCACACTATCGTTTCGCACTGCAGGCCGCTTTGCTGGCCTGCGCATTGGGCGGCTGCGCGACCCTGCCGCCGCCGACCGCGGAACTCGCAGCCGCGCAGCAGGCGCTGGCCCGCGCCGATGGCGCCGATGCCGACCAGTACGCCGCCGATGCGATCGCCCGGGCCCGTGGTGAGTTGGCGCAGGCCCAGGCGGCGATGGCGAAAGGCCGTGACAACGACGTACGCGACCTCGCCGCGGCCACCGCGGCCGATGCCGACCTGGCCTATGCGCTCAGCATGGCAGCCAGGACCCGCGCCGAGTACGAACAGCGCCGTGCCGAGATCGTCGATCTGCAGCAGCGCCTGCAGCTGCAGGCCGATGCCTCGGCGCAGCTTCCTCTCGACATCCCGCCAGCGGTAGCGGCCGACGCCGCCAGCGCTGAAGCCAGCCGCCTGCAGGCGCTCGATACCGATCCACGCCTGAACAGCTTCGCCGCCTACGAACGCCTGCGTGCGCACCAGGCGCTCGACGCGGCGATGGCAGCGCGCAGCAAACAGCGCGATGGCGCGATGCGGGTCGCCGAGCGCCGCGTATCGATTGCGGAACTGGCTGCGCGCACCGAAGGCACGCGCCGCGAGATCGATCGCCTCGACCGCCAGCGCAGCGAGCTGCTGGTCGAAGCCAGCCGCCAGGAAGCCGAGCGGGCCCGCCAGGAAGCCGAACGCATGCGGGTGCAGGCACAGATCCAGGCCGAGGAGGCTCAGCGTATGCGCGCGGCGGCCGAGGCGGAGGCCGCTGCACGACAGCAGGCCGAGGACCTCATCATCGATGTGGGGGGCGAGCAAGCCGCTACGCTCAAGGCGGCGCGCGAACGCGATGCGGAGCTGGCCCGGCAGGAGGCCGAATTGATGGCCGGCGCCAAGTCCGGCCCCAAGGCCGGAGCCGACAAACCGAAACCCAAGGCGAAGCCCAAGCGTAGCAAGCCCTGACCTCGCCGATCGCCGGAAGCCGGTAAAAATTTCATTAAATTCAATTGGTTGCGTGCGGACATGCGCGTGCGACCCAGCGTTGCCGTGTCTTCGTGCAGCGAATGATGCAGTTGCGCCCGGTGCTTGCCCGGGCTCTGGGGGAGGAGTAGGGTCGAATACCCAGACGGCCAGATCATTCTGATCGCTGCCGTCTGGCTACCGAGCCAGACTGATGACCGACGCATCCGTACTTCCGGAGTCCGCCGTCGCAAACAAGGTGTTTGCGGGCGCTCCCGATGGAGGCGTCCGTGTAGTGAGCCTGGCTGATCCGCATCGATCCCACGCCCCGTGCCATCCCCGGCCGGGGCGTAATTGTATGCGGGTCCTGCTGCAACAAGCCGGCCATCCCTGACCGGTCATTTCATGCACTGCTGAAAGGAGACTTCCATGTTCGAAGGGCAACCGCAGGCGGAACTCGACGCAATAATCCAGGCCAACTCCGAGTTCAAGCAGCTGTACCACCGCCACAAGGAACTCGACAAACGCGTACTCGACGCCGAACTCGGCGTGCTGCCG
>DASZZT010000122.1:0-19494 GCA_035543275.1 Luteimonas sp.
CAATGCGGACTGCAAGGAATGCGATCGCTGAATTGCCGTACCGGTCACGGAATCGCGGTGGCCTGCGCGATGCAAGTGACGCAAAATGTCAGTCAAGTGCGGGATAAGTGACGTTTTGCGTCACGTCGGCCGAGTCGACTCGTGGGGCCAAAAGCGTGAAAGCAGATTCCTCGCTCTGCTCGGAATGACAGTGGAAGGGTCGCGATTGGGTTCAGTGGATCCCAAGCTTCAACTCGGCGATCTCGTCGAGGAACAGGTTCATTCTTTGGACGCCTTGGACGCATAGCCGGCTTCCCTCTGGCTACGGACAGCAAGCACGAAGACCGTGTCGATCGCCGCGACATAGCTGTAAAGCGCCACGTATCCGTGGGCGTCGCGGCCGACGATCAATTCCCGCTTGAGGCTGGCGACGGGCCTTCCGATGAGGGGATTGTGCTCGAGCGCGCCAATGGCACTGATGATTTGCTGGATGCGAGCAGTGGCGTCCTCACTTTCGTGCCGCTGCAGGTGGTCGATGATTCGATCGAAGTCGTCCGTGACCGCAGGGGCGAACTCGATGCGCGACATGCTCAACCGGACAGTTTTTTGGGTACCGGGCGAGCTGCTGGCTTGCCGGCGATCCGCTGCAGAAGATAGGCGCGCATGGCATCCCACGGAATGGTCTGTCCGGACGCGGCGATGTCGGCAAGGCGCCGGTCGGCGGTGTCATGAAAGTCGTCACGCCGGTCCTGCTGCTCGGTCTTCTCGGCGATGGCTTCCAAGATGAAATTGTGCGAAGTCGTCCCGGCGCGCTCTGCGGCACGCGCGACGCGCGCTTTCAGGTCATCGGGCAGGCGGATGGTGGTGGTCGACATGGCGCTCTCCGGAGTGACGCGGGCAATGTAGCACAAATGTGCTACATGCTTGAATGACCTCACCGGGGAATGCCGTCGCAGCAGCGAAGTCGGAGGGCTTTCAGCGCGTTCCGAAAATTCCCCATGAACCGGGCTCCCGCATGTTCCGTGCGAAGAGCGCCCTCATCCGCCTTCGGCACCTTCTCCGTAAACGGGAGAAGGGAAGATCAAGTGCGGCCGCCCCTTGCTCGCGTTGTGGCTGGTCAATGTCCGGCGCTACCGCAGCTCACGTGTGCGCCACAAGCGCAGCACATAAATGGTAGCCGCGCGGATTTCATAGCGCATCTCGTAGTGCCCAACGAGGATGCGGCGGATGTCGCGTGGCTCGAACTCTTCAAGCTGTTCGCCCAGCTGCGGGTGTTCCTGTAGCCGCGTCGGCGCCGTCGTCAGCGATTGCACCGTGCGTGCGGCGGCCGGTGGACTCACCGAGGCGAGAAATCCGTGCAGACGCGTCAGGTCGGACAGCGCCCTGTTGGTCCACTTGAGTTGCATCAACGCGGTGCGGGCAGGGGCTGGTCGGTGAGCAGGCTGTCGGCCCAGGCTTGCACCGCCTGATGGTCGATGACCTGGCCGCTGTCGACATCGGCCAAGGCTTCGAGCGTGAGGCGGCGGCGTTCTTCTTCTTGGTCGATCCACGCACTCAGCGCTTGCTTGACGATCCAGCCACGCGAGCGTTCGAGTCGGGCGGCCAATTGGTCGACCTTGTCCGCCAGCGGCTGCGGGACGTGCGCGGTAAGTACTTTGGTGCTCATCGGATGCGCCTCTCCAACCAAATCACATTTAATCATAATGATTGAATGTGATTTTTTCAAGGTGAGCGCGTCAATCGATGCCGAGCTTCTTGAGCTTGTACCGTAAAGCCCGGAACGTGATCCCGAGCGCCGCGGCGGCGCGGGTCTTGTTGTAGCGGCTCTCGACCAGCGCCTGCTGGATCGCTTCGCGCTCCAGCTGCTCCATGTATTCGGGCAGGCGGCTGCTGGCGGTATCGTAGGGGCTGAGGGTGCGCGGATCGGCGCCGGCTGCGGCCGGGGCAGGTGTCGCGGCCTGGGCGGGCGGCGCGGCCATTGGCAGGCGCAGGTCGGCGGCTTCGATGACGTCGCCGTCGGCCAGCGCCAGCGCGCGTTCCAGGATGTTCTCCAGTTCACGCACGTTGCCGGGAAAAGGATAGGCGCGCAGCGCAGCGAGGGCATCGGTGCCCAGCTTCGGAACGGTGCGGCCCTGCGCCAACGCCAGTCGCGCCAGGATGGTGTCGGCGAGGATCAGCAGGTCGTCGCCGCGTTCGCGGAGCGGTGGCACCCGCAGCTCGATCACGTTGATGCGGTAGTAGAGGTCGTGGCGGAAGCGGCCATCGGCGACCAGCGCGGCGAGGTCCTTGTGGGTGGCGCTGAGGATGCGCACGTCCACCGACACCTCGGTGGAGGCGCCGACCGGGCGGATCGATTTTTCCTGGATCGCGCGCAGCAGCTTGACCTGCATCGGCAGCGGCAACTCAGCGATCTCGTCGAGGAACAGCGTGCCGCCATCAGCCGCCTGGAACAGGCCGGCCTTGTCGGCATGGGCGCCGGTGAAACTGCCTTTCTTGTGGCCGAAGAATTCGCTCTCCATCAGCTCGGCCGGGATCGCGCCGCAGTTGACCGGAACGAACGGCCCACTGGCGCGGCCGCCTTCGGCATGGATGGTGTGCGCGACCAGCTCCTTGCCGACGCCGGATTCGCCCGAGATAGAGATCGGTGCCTGGCTGCGCGCGACCTTGGCCACGGTCGCGCGCAAGGCCTGCATCGCCGGCGAGTGGCCGGTGAGACGGCCGAGGCCCGTCTCGGCGCGGATCTTGTCGTTGCCGTCGCGGCGACGCTGGTTGAGGTCGAGCGCCCGCTGCACCAAGCCGCGCAGCACGGCCAGGTCGACCGGCTTGCTGACGAAATCGAAGGCGCCGGCCTTGAGCGCGTCGACCGCGGCCTCGACGTTGCCGAACGCGGTGATCACCGCGGTCGGGGTGTTGGGATGGTGCGCGCTGATCTCGGCGACCAGGTCGATGCCGGAGCCGTCGGGCAGGCGCATGTCGGTCAGGCACAGGTTGTAGCTGTGCTGCGCCAGTTGCGCGCGCGCCGCGGCGAGGGTGGCAGCGGTGTCGGTGCGCAGGCCCATGCGGCCGAGGGTGAGGACCAGCAGTTCGCGGATGTCGTGCTCGTCGTCGACGATCAATGCACTGGCTGGGGCGCTGCGGGGGTCTGCCATGCGCCCACCTTAGCGGATGCGCGGCGAGCGGGCCAAGTGACCTTTGGGGCACGGAGCGCCCCCTACACCAGCAGGATCGTGTCCGAATAAGGCACCAGTGCCTGGTCGTGGGTCAACAGGCGCAGCGGTTCTGTCAAGGCTTGGGCCACCAGCATGCGGTCGAAGGGATCGCCATGCAGCATCGGTAGGGCTTCGATCGCCGCGGCATGTGCCGGGCGGATGTCGAGCCACTCGTAGCCCGCTTCGGAAAAATAGCCCAGCGCGGCTTCCCCGGAAAACGGCACGGCGCCGCGTCCCAGCGCGTGCTTGATGGCGATTTCCCAGATGCTGACCGCGGACACGAAAACGTGGTTTTCCGGATCGGCAATGCGGGCGCTGGCATTCTTGCTTAGACGATTGTCGGCGGTCAGCGCCCAGATCGCGACATGCGTGTCCAGCAGCAGGCGCATCGTCAGTTGCCGACCAGGAAGCTTTGCGCGATCGCGGCGTTGTCGGCGTCGAGCTGCTCCAGTGAAGGTGCCTCGAATTTGCCCTTGAGCAGGCCGATGCGCTTGTGAACGGATGCCTTGGCGATAGGAAGCAGCCGTGCCGCGGGGCGGCCGTTGCGGGCGATCACGATCTCACCTTCCAACCCGCGTTCTATGCGATCCACGAGCCGGGAAAGATTGGATTTGGCTTCCAGCATGTTGACGATGGTCATGGCTGCAATTCTCAATTAGTCTGGCTAGACCAGCCTAATCTTGCTGGATGGATCGGTCAAGCTGCCATCAGGCCGGCAGCAGCGCATGCGGCCCCGGCAGCGTCAGCCGGAAACAGCTGCCGCCGCCGGGCACGTTGACGTATTCCAGATTGGCGCCATTGGAGCGGCACAGCTCGCGGGCGATGTAGAGGCCAAGGCCGGTGCCATGCTCGGAGGTGGTGTAGAACGGCCGGAACAGCTGCGACACCACCGCATCGGGAATGCCCGGGCCGCGGTCGACGACATCGATCTGCGGCGCGTTGGCCGACGGCTGCACCCGCAGCATCACCCGCGCCGGACTGCCGGGCAGGCGGCCGTAAGTCAGCGCATTGCTGACCAGCACCGTGAGCACCTGCTGCAGGTGCCGCGGGTCGACCAGTGCCGGCACCGGGGCCGCGCCACCGCTGGCCTGCAGCGTGCCCGACTCGGGCGGCAGCATTGACTGGTAGTCCTCGACGAAGCGGCGGCTGAACTGGACCAGGTCGACGTGCTCGGGGTTGGCGCGTTCGCGCCGCGCCAGGCCGAGCACGCTTTCGACGATGCCGTTGGTGCGCAGGCATTGCTGGTAAATGATCTGCAGCAGGCGGCGGTCGCCGGCAGCGATCTCGGTGGATTCCTCCAGCAATTGGGTGGCGTAGCTGATCGCCGCCAGCGGGTTGCGGATCTCGTGCGCCAGACTCGCCGAGAAGCGGCCGAGCGTGGCCAGGGTCATCGACTCGGCGCGGCGCGACAGCAGCGAGGCATCGTCGAGGAACACCAGGGTGGTGTCGTCGCTGGCGTACAGGCGCGCGAATCGCGGCAATACTTCCAGCTGGTCGCTGCCCAGACGCAGCGGGGCATCGTCGGCGATGCCGCTGCGCTGCCAGTCGTGCAGGCGCCTGGCCAGCTCCGGCGCGGCCAGCGCCAGGCTGCGCTCGCCGTCGCCCACTTCGCCGAGCAGGAGCAGCGCGGCTTCGTTCGCCAGTCGCAGGCGGCCGTCGCCATCCACCAGCAGCACGCCGGTGCGCATGCGGCGGATGATCAGTTCGTTGATCTTGGCCAGGTCCTCGACCTCGGCACCGCGACGCTCGGCCAGTGCCTGGCTGGCGCGCATCTGCCGACTGAGCAGGTAGGTCAGCATCGCGATCGCGAGATAGCTGACCCCGAACATCAGCAGTTCCGCCAGCGGACGCGTGCTCTCGCCGTCGCGCAGGGCGCTCCAGACGAATTCGCCGAACATCGCAGCGGCGGCGATCGCGGCGCCACCGAGGCCGTAACGCAATGGCAGCAGCAACGCCGCGGCACCGATGTTGAACACCAACATCAGCGCGATGCCGGGCGCGGCGATCGGCAGCGCATGGGTGGCGAGCGTGGCCACGGCGATGTCGATCGCGGTGCCGACCATCACCTGCCCGCGCAGCGCGCGGCGCGAATGCGCCCAGTACAGCAGCATCACCGAGACGACCAGATAGGTGACGGTGGTGAGCTTGCCGAGCAGGGCGTGGCGCGGCTCGCCGATCAGCGCGCCGGCGGGACTGAACAGCATCAGCGCCAGCAGCGCCGCCTCGAGCACCCGATAGAGGCTGAAGAAATAGAGCTCGCGGCGCTGGGCGTCGTCGAAACGAATGGCATCGGAACGACGTTGCGACACGCGGGCGCCCGGCGAGGAGTCTTCGCGAGTATAGGGCGCGACCCTGGGCCGGTTTTGCCCGTGGTCGACGCATCGGCGACAATGGCGATTCCGCTCGCGCATCCGTCGGCCCCTGGCCGGATCCCGCCCGGGCGTCCCTTTTCCCGCGGGTGATGCATGAACTTCCACGAATATCAGGCCAAGCAATTGTTTGCCGATTACGGCATCGCCGTGCCGGCCGGGCAGGTGGCCCGAACCCCCGACGAAGCGGTCGCCGCCGCCAAGGCCATCGGTGGCGATTTCTGGGTGGTCAAGGCCCAGATCCATGCCGGCGGTCGCGGCAAGGCCGGCGGCGTCAAGCTGGCCAAGACCCTGGATGACGTGAAGCAGTACGCCGCGGCGATGCTCGGCACCAGGATGGCAACCTACCAGACGGCCGGCGTGGCGCTGCCGATCGATTCGGTGCTGGTGTGCGAGGCCACCGACATCGCCAAGGAGTTGTACCTGTCGGTGCTGGTCGACCGCAGCAGCAAGTCGATCACCTTCATCGCCTCCAGCGATGGCGGTGTCGAGATCGAGAAGACCGCGGTCGAGAATCCCGATGCGATCAAGAGCCTGCACGTGAACTACGTTCAGGGCCTGCAGGCGTACCAGTGCCGCGAGCTCGGCTTCGCACTCGGCCTCAATGCCAGGCAGGTCGGGCAACTCACGAAGATCATGCTCGGCCTGTACAAACTCTTCAACGAGAAGGACCTGGCGCTGGTCGAGCTCAACCCGCTGGCGATCCTCACCAACGGCGATCTCGCCGTGCTCGACGGCAAGGTCAACTCCGACGACAACGCCACCTTCCGCCACAAGGACCTGGCCGCGATGCGCGACATCCGCCAGGAAGACGAGACCGAGGTGCGGGCCAGCCAGTACGACCTCAACTACGTGACCATGGACGGCAACATCGGCTGCATGGTCAACGGCGCCGGCCTGGCGATGGCGACGATGGACGTGATCGCGCTCAACGGCGGCGCGCCGGCGAACTTCCTCGATGTCGGCGGTGGCGCGACCAAGCAGCGCGTGACCGAGGCGTTCAAGCTGATCCTGTCCAGCGACAAGGTCCGTGCGATCTTCGTCAACATCTTCGGCGGCATCGTCCGCTGCGACATGATCGCCGAGGGCATCATCGCCGCGGTCAAGGAAGTCAACGTCAAGGTGCCGGTGATCGTGCGCCTGGAAGGCACCAACGTCGAAGCCGGCAAGGCGCTGCTGAAGAACAGCGGCCTGAAGATCACCGCCGCCGACGATATCAACGACGGCGCGAAGAAGGCTGTCGCGGCAGCCGCCTGACCATCTCCCCTGCAGGAGCGCCCCATGGGCGCGATGGGCTCTACCCGCGAAAGCAAAGGCATCGCGCCCATGCTCCATAAAAGCATGGGGCGCTCCTACAAAAAGACATCAAGGATTTCCATGAGCGTTTTGGTCAACAAGAACACCAAGGTCATCGTCCAGGGCTTCACCGGGACCCAGGGCAGCTTCCACGCCGAGCAGATGCTCGACTACGGCACCAAGGTTGTCGGCGGCGTGACTCCGGGCAAGGGCGGCAGCGAGCACCTCGGGCTGCCGGTGTTCAACACCGTGCACGACGCGGTCGATGAAACCGACGCCGACGCCTCCGTGATCTATGTGCCGCCGGCATTCGCCGCGGACGCGATCCTGGAGGCCGCCGACGCCGGCATCCGCGTGATCGTATGCATCACCGAGGGCATCCCGGTGCTCGACATGCTGCGGGTCAAGAACACACTCGCCGGTTACGACGACGTCGTGCTGATCGGGCCGAACTGCCCGGGCATCATCACTCCGGGCGAGTGCAAGATCGGGATCATGCCGGGCCACATCCACATGGTCGGCAAGATCGGCATCGTCAGCCGGTCGGGCACGCTGACCTATGAAGCGGTCAAGCAGACCACCGATGCGGGCCTGGGCCAGTCGACCGTCATTGGTATTGGCGGCGACCCGATCAACGGCCTGAACTTCATCGATTGCCTGAAATTGTTCCAGGACGATCCGCAGACCGAAGGCATCATCCTGGTCGGCGAGATCGGCGGCAGCGCCGAAGAGGAAGCGGCCGACTTCATCGCCGGATACGTGACCAAGCCGGTGGTCGGCTTCATCGCCGGCGCCAGTGCGCCCGCAGGCAAGCGCATGGGCCACGCCGGCGCGATCGCTTCGGGTGGGCAGGGCACCGCGGCCGGCAAGTTCGCGGCGATGGAGCAGGCCGGCGTCACCACGGTGAAGTCGCCCGGCGATCTTGGCGCGGCGATCGCCAAGCGGCTGAAAGGCTGACGCTTTTACAGGAACGAGGCATGGCCAAGCTCCGCATCGCACTCGCGCAATTCGACTTCCCGGTAGGCGCCATCGCGGCGAACGCCGAGCGCATCGCCGCGATGATTGCCGAGGCGCGCGATGAACATGGCGCCGACCTGGTGCTGTTCCCGGAACTCGCGCTCAGTGGTTATCCACCGGAAGACCTGCTGTTGCGGCCGTCCTTTCTCGCCGATTGCGAGGCCGCGCTGCAGCGCATCGCCGCCAGCACGCATGGCATCGTTGCCGTGGTCGGCTGGCCGCAGGCGGCCGGCGCGGTCGTCTACAACGCGGCCAGCGTGCTGCGCGACGGCCGCGTCGAATGTACCTATCGCAAGCGCGAGTTGCCCAACTACGCCGTGTTCGACGAGCGCCGCTATTTCGATGTCGATCCGGATGGCGGCGACTGCGTGTTCGAGGTAGCCGGCGTGCAGGTCGGGCTGCTCATCTGCGAGGACCTCTGGTTCGCCGAACCGCTGGCCGGCACTGTGGCCGCCGGCGCGCAGCTGGTACTGGTGCCCAACGCCTCGCCGTTCGAGCGCGACAAGCATGCGCAGCGCGATGCGTTGCTGGCGCAGCGCGTGCACGAAACGCTGGTTGACGATCGCGGCGTGGCACTGGCCTACCTCAATGTGGTCGGCGGGCAGGACGCGCTGGTATTCGACGGCGCCTCGGTGCTCGCCGACGGCGATGGCGTGGTGCATCCGGCCGCGGCTGCGTTCGTCGACCAGTGGCTGGTCGCGGATTTCGATGCGCAGACCCGCAAGTTCGCGCCGGTGCAATGGCTGGTCGACGGCGACGAGAGCCGCGATGCGCTGGCGTGGCGCGCGGTGGTGCGCGGCACCCGCGACTATTGCGTCAAGAACGGATTCGGCAAAGTCTGGCTCGGGCTGTCCGGCGGCATTGATTCGGCCGCGGTGCTGGCGATTGCGGTGGACGCGCTCGGCGCGGACAACGTCACCGCGGTGCGGCTGCCGTCGCGTTACACCGCGGACCTGTCCAATGACCTGGCCGCCGAGCAATGCGAAGCGCTCGGCGTGCAATTGCTGACGTTGCCGATCGAGAAGCCGATCCAGGGTTATCTGGATGCGCTTGCGGAAACGTTCGCCGGCCAGGCCGCCGACACCACCGAGGAGAACCTGCAGTCGCGCACCCGTGGCGCGCTGATGATGGCGCTGTCGAACAAGTTCGGCGGCCTGCTGCTGACCACCGGCAACAAGAGCGAGTACGCGATCGGTTACGCGACGATCTACGGCGACATGTGCGGTGGCTACGCGCCGATCAAGGACCTGTACAAGACCGAGGTGTTCGCGCTGGCGCGGTGGCGCAACACCATCGGCGGCTCAACGCTCAATGGAGGCATGGTGATCCCGCCGGCGGTGATAGATCGCCCGCCATCGGCCGAATTGCGCGAGAACCAGAAAGACCAGGACTCGCTGCCGCCGTACGACGTGCTCGACGCGATCCTGCTGCGCCATGTCGACCAGGAGCAGTCGCGCGTGGAGATCGTCGCCGCCGGTTTCGATCCGGCGATCGTCGAGCAGGTATTGCGGCTGGTGCGGATCAGCGAGTGGAAGCGGCACCAGGCGGCGCCGGGGCCAAAGGTGTCGCGGCGGGCGTTCGGGCGCGAGCGGCGCTATCCGATCAGCAACGGTTATCGTGAGTAGCCACCACAAGGCAAAAAGCAAAACGCCGCCCGAAGGCGGCGTCTGCATGTCACGCTGACTGGCGCTTTATTCGTTGTCCAGCGCCGACTTCTCGCCCGCGAGCGGGTTGAGCTTGCGGAACTTCGACGGATAGTCCGGCCAGTCGCCGCGCAACCACGGGTGGTTGGGGTCGTTCTGCTGCAGCACGCGCCTGGCGTCGGCAGCGAGGGTTTGGTTGCCCAGACGGGTGTAGGCCTCGGCCAGCACCGCGACCGCGTCATTCTGGTGCTCGGTCTGCGGGTAGGTCTCGAGCAGGGACTTGGCGCGATCGGCGGCGGCGACCCACGCGCCGCGGCGCAGGTAATACAGCGCGGTTTCCAGTTCGTGGCGCGCAAACATGTTGCGCAGTGCCTGCATGCGCAGGCGCGCATCGGCCGCATAACGGCTGTTCGGATAGCGCTCGGAGACGATCGAGAAATCGTTGTAGGCCTGCGTCGGCGTCGCCAGGTCGCGGCGGCTGGCATCCAGGCTCCAGACGCGCTGCAGGAACACGGTGTCGCGGTTGGAATTCACCAGGCCACGCAGGTAGTACATGTAGACGGTGTTGCGGTGGGTCGGATAGGTGCGGATGAAGCGGTCGATGGTGGAGATCGCGTCGTCGTTGCTGCCCGACTTGTACTGCGCGTAGGCGGTCTCCATCAGCGCCTGTTCGGTGTACGGCCCGTACGGATACTGCGCGACCAGGCGCTTGTAGACGGTGACCGCGCTGCTCCAGTTGCCGTTGATCATCGAGCCGTGGCCCTTGTCGTAGAGCTGCCCGACCGGGATGCCTTCGTTGGCGTCCTTGTCCTTGAATACCCCCTTCATGCGGGCGCAGCCGGTGGTGGCGAGCATGGCCAGCAGGAGCATCAGCAGCGCGGAGCGCAGGAAGGAGCGTGGGGTCATAGGAATGAAGTCATGGCAGGATTTGGGGCGTAGGGGCACGAAGCGCCGATAATAGCAGCGCCGCACCGGCCCGCGTGCTGCTTCCCTTAACAACAGCAGACCCTGACCGCATGACCGCATCCAGCGCCGAGGGCGCCGAATCCCGCACCGCCGTCGTCCCGGACACGGCCGCCGGACGCCGTTTCGACGCGGT
This sequence comes from Luteimonas sp., assembly GCA_035543275.1. GTDB lineage: Bacteria > Pseudomonadota > Gammaproteobacteria > Xanthomonadales > Xanthomonadaceae > Cognatiluteimonas. Next base: position 10,613 of record DASZZT010000122.1, read on the forward strand.
GCTGGCGGAACTGTTTCCGCAGTTCTCGCGCTCGCGCCTGACCGAATGGATCAAGTCCGGCGACGCCCTGCTCGACGGCAAGCTGGTGCGGCCGCGCGATCCGGTGCGCGGCGGCCAGACCGTTTCGCTCGACGTGGTGCTGGACGTCCAGACCGAAGCGCTGCCCGAAGACATCCCGATCAACGTTCTGTTCGAGGACAGCGAGGTGATCGTGCTCGACAAGCCGGCGGGCCTGGTGGTGCATCCGGGCGCCGGCAATCCGACGGGCACGCTGGTCAATGCCTTGCTGCATCGCGATCCATCGCTGGCGACGCTGCCGCGCGCCGGCATCGTGCACCGGCTCGACAAGAACACCTCCGGGGTGATGGTGGTCGCGCGCACGCTGCCTGCGCACACCTCGCTGGTGGCGCAGCTGTCGGCACGCGGCGTGCACCGGCAATATCTTGCGATCGTGGTCGGCGCGCTGGTTTCCGGCGGCACCGCCAGCGCCGCGATCGAGCGCAATCCCCGCGACCGCATCCGCATGGCGGTGCGCGAAGACGGTCGCGACGCGGTCACCCACTACCGGCTGCGCGAGCGTTTCCGCGCGCACACCGCGCTGGAATGCCGGCTCGAGACCGGCCGCACCCATCAGATCCGCGTGCACATGGCACACCTCAAGCATCCGATCGTCGGCGATCCCATTTATGGCGGTTCGCTGAAACTGCCCAAAGGCGCGAGCGCCGAGCTGATCGAGGCGCTGCGCGGTTTCAAGCGCCAGGCATTGCACGCCGAGACGCTCGAATTCGCGCATCCGGCGAGCGGTGAGCCGGTGCGTTGCACCGCGCCGGTGCCTGACGACATGCAACACCTGCTGCGCGTGCTGCGCGCCGATGCCGCGGCGCATGCGTTAGCTGCGCGACGGTGAGCGCCTCCGTGGTCCTGCGTGCCGACTGGCCGGCACTGCCGGGCGTGGTTGCGTTCACCACGTTGCGCCATGGCGCGGGTGTGTCGCAGTCGCCGTTCGACAGTTTCAATCTCGGCGCGCGCTGCGGCGACGATGCGGACGCGGTCGCGCGCAACCGCAACGAACTGGTCGAGCGTTTCGCGCTGCCGTCGCCGCCGCGCTGGTTGCGGCAAATGCATGGCGTCGGCGTTGCGATCGAACCAGGCTTCGATGAACCCGAAGCCGACGCTGCAGTCACCTCGACGCCCGGCACGGTGCTCGCGATCCTCACCGCCGACTGCCTGCCGGTGGTGTTCGCCAGCGATGAGGGCAGTGAAGTCGCAGCGGCGCACGGGGGCTGGCGCGGGCTCGCCGCCGGCGTGCTTGAAAACACCGTTGCGGCGATGCACGCGCCGCGCACCCACATCCAGGCGTGGCTCGGGCCTGCCGCCGGCGCGCAGGCTTACGAGGTCGGTGCGGATGTGTTCGCGGCGTTCGTCGATCGCGATCCGCGCGCCGCGGCTGCATTTTCTGCGACGCGTCCCGGCCATTGGCGCGTCGACCTGTATGCACTCGCGCGGCAACGGCTTGCCACTGTCGGCATCACCCGCGTCTTCGGCGGCGAACTGTGCACGATTTCCGATCCGCAGCGCTTCTTCTCGCACCGTCGCGATCAGCGCAGCGGGCGTATGGCGACACTGGTCTGGCACCTGTAGGAGCGCCCCATGCTTCTGCAGAGCATGGGCGCGATGCTTTTTATCGCGGGTAACGCGCCATCGCGCCCATGGGGCGCTCCTACAGGTCGAATTGGGGGTCAGGCGGCCGCCAGCGCGGCGAGGTAGTTGCGGCGCCACGCGGTGATGTCGTGCGTGCGCAGGGCGTCCATCATCGCCTGTAGTGCGCGCTCGCGGAAGTCAGCGATGGAAAGCTCTCCACGATTTCACCGCAGCCCTGGCAAATTGGAAAGCACCGCTATTGGGTGAGCGGCGGGTATCCCGCTACGGTACCAGTGCCACGCTTGCTTCCTCGAAAGTACCGGGAAAGTACGCAACGTTGTGAAATGCCTCGTGAGCGATGGCTTGGGCGACGAAGCGAGCGTCGCCGGCAGTGCGACCGATAACGATGATCCGCGTGTTGTGGTCCGTCATCGGCAACCGCCCATCGTCCTTGGCCTTGCGAAGCTCGCCGACGTCCCGGCCTTCGAGCACAACGCTGCGCGGCACGTTTCGGGCACCCGGAAGCGTCCCGCGCTGGAAAGCGTCGTTTTCGCGTACATCGATCACAACCGCAGTGCGGTCGAGGGAGAGGACGTGACGCAGGCCGTCGGCTTCGATCACAGTGACGCCGCCGAACGCGCGCCACACGGGAATTCCAAGCTGATAGCGACGGACATTCGTGTACCCGGCGGCTTCGAGCTCGTTAGAAAGCCGCTTGCTCTTTGGACACAGAGGGCCGTTGCAATAGAGCACGAGGGCCCGCTTCAAGTCGCCACCGACGAGCCGGCTCACTTCGGCGACATCGGACTCATACATGGACATCGGTATCCCGGGGCGGGCGGCGACATTGAGGGCGCCGGGGATATGGCTGATCGCGAACTCGAGATGCGGGCGAGTATCGAGCACGATCGCTTGTTCCTGGGCGAGAATCCGCTTGAGTTGTTGCGTGGAAACCTCGGCACTGGGTCGGACAGGCTGCACCTGCGTGGCACTGGGTTGGGCAGGCTGCACACGCGTGGCCGGCTGGCCTAAAAAGTACCAGGCTGCGGCTAGCACAGCGAGGCCCCCGGAGACCAACCACATGCGTTTGTTGCCCATCCGGGTCGGTTCGAAGGTCACCCCCGCGGGAGTCATCTCCAGGGCCCAGGTCAGCATCAGGGCAATGGGCAAGCCCAGCGCGAACAGCAGGATCACGACCCGCAGCACCCACCCGGGCGCGTCGAAGGCGGGCAGGGCGATGGAGGCTGCCTGGACAGCCACCCACGCCACGATCAGATAGAGCGCGGCGACCCGGAACACCTTGCGCTGGTTGAGCTCGGCGACGAAGGACACGGTACCCCCAAACCACGCTGTGGCACTTAGAAAACTCTGATTTATTCCATGCAAGGATAAATCAGAGTCGGCACGTCCCTGTGCTACGGAACGCTCTGAGTTAATCAGAGCTTCTTTAGCATAGCCTGAAAGGAAAACGCAGGACGCGGCCGACAACGGCCATCTTCGTTCTGGCCAAGAAGACAAGCCAGCTTGCGCCGGCTAGTTGGGGCGTCGCGTCGCCGCGATCAACGCACCGGTCGCGTGGCGACGGTGGTCTGGCGTGATGGCTGATCGAAAAAAAAGCGCCCCTCATCCGCGTGCGTTCGGCACCTCGCTCCGCGCCTGGCCTTCGCGCGCAGCGCTCAGGCGTTCATCGTCGCGCGAACCAGTGGTTCGCAAGCGCTCCTCTTCACCCCCGCAGGCGGGGAGAAGGAACAGCGGTTACAACAACCCTGCCGTGCGTGCGGCGTTCACTTGCGCCGCCGCCTTGGCCCGAGCCGGGGCAAGAATTTCTGCGTAGCGCGGGTCGGCGCGCAGATTAATCAGCAACGGATCGCTGTCGAGCTCGGCAATGCCCAGAAAATAGCCGCTGTTCACGCCGTCCTGCAATGCGGCGAAGGCGCGATCAGGCTCGCCGAGATAGGCATAGGCGTACACATCCAGCCAACTGCGGCCGTTGACCACCGCAGCATAGGGGCGATGGGCAATCGCGGCGATCGCCGCTTCCAGCAAGGCCCGCCCTTGGGGCTTGGCCCCGGTCTTGATCAAGGCGGTGCCGGCCTGGATCGCATCATTTGCTTGTCCCGGATAGACCTGGTGCGTGGGCAGGGCGAACAACCCGGGCATGAGTTTGCGGTAGATCGCCAGCGCTTCGGTTGCCTGTCCGGTGGCCAGCAAAATATACGCCCGACCTCGCTCAGAGGGAGGCTGCATTTGTGCGAAGAAAGCCAAGGCCCCGGCTGCATCGCCGCTTATCGTCGCCAGCCTGGCCTCGGCCCCCAACACCACATATGCTGCAGACGCGCGCCGCGCCAACGGCGCCGCGCAAGCCCTGGCCTCGACCAGTGCACCCAGGTCGATCAGGGCATGGCAGCGATGCGCACTGAAGCTGACTGCATCGGGATCTAACGAGGCCTGCGTCCGCAGGTCACGCAGGGCCGCCACCAGATCGCCCCGTTGCATGTACAGCGCGCTGCGGGTGTCATAGCTTCTCGCGATACCCGGATGTTCGGCGATCAGCTGGTTGCTCAGCGCCATGGCTTCGTCAATCCGGCCGCTCAGCCCCAGGTGGAAGATATGGACGTCACGGATTACCGGCGACAGCGGGTCGAGCTCGACCGCCTTCTGGAACAGGGGCAGCGCTTCATCGAAGCGCCCGAACCGGTCAGCGAGGAACTCGCCATACCACTGGTAGCCGGTGGCATACCCCGGCGCCAGTTGCAGGCCGCGCCGGTATTCCGGTTCCGCCGCGGAAAAATTGCTTGCGTTTTCCAGAGCAACGGCCCGCGCGATGTGGGCTTCGCCCAGCTCCGGCGCAAGCGCGAGCGCGCGGTCCAGATAGCGTTCGCTGCGCTCCCTTTCATCCATGGTGATGGTCGCGTACTGATCCAGCAGATTGTAGACATCGCACGCCGCGACATAGGCCCGCGCATAGCCAGGATCAAGCGCGATTGCGCGCTCGAAATGCAGCGCGGCCGTGCGCATTTCGGGCACCTTGCGATCCGGCAGCAGCGCGATGCCTTTCAGGTATTCCTGGTAGGCGGCGACATTGTCCGTACGTTTTTGCACGAGCCGCTGTTGCTCGGGCTTTGGCAACGCGACTTGCAGCGCCTGCACCACGGCGGTCGCGATTTCGTCCTGGATCTTGAACACATCGGTCAGCTGGCGGTCGAAATGCCGCGACCACAGGTGCGAGCCGTCCATCACCCGGATCAGCTGCACGGTGATACGCACGGTGTCGCCGGCCTGCTGCACGCTGCCTTCCAGCAGATGGGCAGCGCCGAGGGCCTTGCCGATCTCGCGCATGTCGGTCGACTTGCCCTTGAACGCAAACGAGGAGGTGCGCGCGATCACCTTCAAGTCCTGCACTTGCGCCAGCATGTCCAGCGTGGTCTCGGCCAGACCATCGGAAAAATATTCATTGGCCGGATCGCCGCTCATGTTCACGAACGGCAGCACCGCGATCGAACGATCTTCCACTGGCACCACGTCGCGCGAGCGCAGCGCCGGCTGGCCATAGAAAAACCACGCCAACGCCAATGCCGCCAGGCCGGCGGTGAGCCACGCCATGCGCCGGTTGCCGATTTTACCCGCGGCGAACTTCGGGCCTTCGGGGGTCAACTCCAGCGCCCACGCCAGCAGCAGCGCCAGCGGCAGGCCAAGCGCGAACAGCAGGATGACCACGCGCAGGGTCCACGCCGGTGCGTCGAAGGCAGGCAGTGCGATCGAGGCCGCCTGGATCGCAACCCACGCCACCACCAAATAGACCAGCGCCACCCGGAAGACTTTGCGCTGCTTGAGTTCATCAACGAAGGACACGGCGACTCCCGGTCATGCCCGACACGATCGCCGGGCTCATTTAAGTTGCAACGCGGAAACACCCCCGGTTGCGGCCGCGCGAACCGGCGCCGGCACGCCGGTCAGCGCATGACGCGAAATCGCCGCGTCGCATCCGTTGCTTGGTAAAGGAGCCACCCGCGGCTGATCGCGACGAATCCGAAGTCGCGCAAGAACGCGTCGAATTCCGGAAGCGCGCGCATGACACGACGTTGCAGACTCCACAGCGGTACCAGGAGGTTGGTGGGGTCGCTGGTTTGTTGTCCGTGCATCATCGCCCCTGCCCCCGTGCCGGATAGCGGATCGTCTGTGTCGGCGGCCACTGCAACCCGGATTCGGCCAGCCTGGCCTTGAAGTTGGGCGTTGCCTCCAGGTCGAAGGGCGCGCCGCACTGGCAGAAGACGACGAGCAGCGCCAGCATCAAGCCGCCACCCGGGCGGGCGTCGTAGGCCGCCGCGAAGCGGTTGGCTGCTGCGCGGTCGCCGGTGAGGGCGGCGACCGTCGCATCGGCCTGGGACCAGGCATCGAAGCGTGTTCCGCGGCGATCAAATTTATGCAGGTTGGCGCGGATCGACGCCGGGCTGTCGCCGGCGGCGGTGGCGACGATCGCCTGGGTGATGGCATAGACCTCGCCCTTCGCGTCGAGCGTGGCCAGCAGCGCCCGCGCTTCGTCGATCCGGCCAAGCGCGACCAGGGCGCGCACCGACTGCATGGTCAGGCCTGCGGAGCCGGGCATGACGCGCTCGGCGGCGGCCACGCTATCCAGCGCCAATTGCGGCCGGCCGCTCAGGTTGGCGGCCTCGGCTTGGCGCTGGCGAAAGCTCGGGTCCAGCGGGTCGCAGGCAATGATCCGCCCAGACAACGGCAGATAGCGCGCGCCATAGCCGAAGGCGGCGCCGAACTGCGGCAACCAGTTCGGCGCCGCGCAGCCGGGGTGGACCAAGGCGGCATCGATGCGCGCCGCCAGGCCACGCCAGTCGTCGGTGAGTACTTGCCGGTCCACGTCGATGAACAAGCGCTGCTGCGCGTCGTGGGTGTCGGCCAGTGCCAGATCCAGTTGTCGCAGTGCGGCGCGTTGGGCCGCGACACGCTCGGCCTGGGTCGCGTTGTCGGAGAGCATCACGTGCTCGTACAAATCGCTGGCCGCGAAGTTGGCCAGTGCAAAATCCGGTTCCAGTGCGGTGGCCCGGTCAAACTCGACATTTGCCAGGCGCAAGGTGGCGATCAGGCTCTCGCTGCGTGGACGGCTGTGGGCGTCGTCGTACAGCTTCACGCCTTTCTGGTAGGCGATGAAGGCGTCCACGTTCTTGACCCCAGCCTCGCGCATGCGCTTGCGTTGTGCGTCGTCGAGCACCACGTCCAGTGCGCCGGCGACCTGTTCGGCGATGTCCAGTTGCACGGCCAGGCTGTCTTGCACGGTGCGGTCGTAGGTTTGCGACCACAGGTGGATGCCGTCGGAGGCGCGGATCAGCTGCGCGGTGATGCGCGCCCGATCGCCCTCGCGACGCACGCTGCCTTCCAGGATGCTGGCTGCGCCAAGCTTGTCGCCGATCGTGCGCAGGTCTTCGTTCTTGCCCTTGAACTGGAACGAGGACGTGCGACCGACCACCTGCATGCCATCGATGCGCGCCAGCGAATTCAGGATTTCCTCGGACAGACCATCGGAAAAAAACTCGTTTTCCGCATCGGTGGACATGTTCACAAATGGCAAAACGGCAATCGAGCGCGGGTTGACCTTCGATTTCTGCGTGCTGGCGCCGGCTGTGACGTGCTCGGTCGTCTGCGCCACCAGCGCTACATCGCGCCGAGGCGCGAGCACAAACTTGTCGAAGCCGAAGTAGGCGAGGGCAAGTGCAAGCACCGCGATAATCGCGCGATCCATGCGGCGCGCGGTTTGCGGCGCGATAGATTCTTCCGGCTTCACTTCGGCGTCGCGTTTCAACCCACCCGGCGTCAGCTCGAACACCCAGCTGAAGATGAGCACCGGCAGGAACCCGATCGCCAGCAGCATCACGATGCTGCGCGGCAGCCACGCCGGCGCGTCGAACATCGGCAGCACCGTGCTCGACACCTGCACCAGCAACCACGCGCCGACCAGGTACAACCCCGCCATGCGGATGACGTTGCGGCGCTTGAGTTCGCGGATGAACGACATGTTCAGTGCTTCCCTGCGCAGACTGCTGCAACACGAGGGTCGATGACCCCCAGATCGTGCACGATCTGCTGGAACTTCGGTTCGCAGCGCAGCGGATCGTAATGCACCGAGACCTTGAGTTGCGGTACCTTGGCCAGCACGTTCAGCAACTCTTCGGTCATGCCGTCCGAGAAATAGTCTTCGTCGGCCTTGCCGCTCATGTTGACGAACGGCAGTACCGCGATCGAACGTTCTTCCACCGGCACCATATCGCGCTCGCGCAGCGCCGGCTGACCGAAGTAGTACCAGGCGAGCGCGGGCGCGGTCAGCGCCGCCGTCACCAGCAGCATGCGGCGGCTGCCGACCTTGCCGGCGTCGAACTTCACGCCTTCGGGCGTCAACTCCAGCGCCCAGGCCAGCAGCAATGCCAGTGGGAGGCCCAGCGCGAACAGCAGGATGACCACGCGCAGGGTCCATGCCGGTGCATCGAAGGCGGGCAGCGCGATCGAGGCGGCCTGGATCGCAACCCAGGCCACCACCAGGTAGACCAGCGCCACCCGGAACACCTTGCGCTGCTTGAGTTCGGCGACAAAGGACATGGCGACTCCATCAGCACGACGATGCGGGACCAATCCGAATACAACGGCGGCGGGAGCCAGAAACGGTCGCGCAAATCATGGAGTCAGCGATCCATCCGCTTGTATCCCGACTTCACGACCGCATCTTCATGCTAGCACCGGCAAAGCCGGCATGAATTTTGGAGATTCCGTCCATGCGCATGGACAAGCTCACCTCGCGTTTCCAGCAGGCACTCAGCGATGCGCAGTCGCTGGCCGTAGGGCGCGATCACAACCTGATCGAACCCGTGCACCTGCTGGTGGCGCTGCTGGACCAGTCCGGCGGCAGCATCAAGCCGCTGCTGGCGCAAGCCGGCGTCAACCTGCCGCTGCTGCGCGAGCGCCTGGGCGAGATCCTCGAAAAACTGCCGAAGGTGTCGGGACAGGCCGGCAACGTGTCGGTCGGCAACGATCTTGCACGCCTGCTCAACGTCGCCGACAAGCTGGCGCAGCAGCGCGGTGATGCATTCATTGCCAGCGAACTGTTCCTGCTCGCCGCGCTCGACGACAGTGGTGACAGCGGCCGTGCATTGAAAGCTGCCGGCGCCAGCCAGCAGAAACTCGAAACGGCGATCGACGCCATGCGCGGAGGCGAAAGCGTGAAGGACGAAAATGCGGAG
>DASZZT010000123.1:0-3016 GCA_035543275.1 Luteimonas sp.
GCACCGGATAAAACTGCGGCTGCAGGTTGCTGCTGTCGAAGGCGAAGGTGATGTTGCCCGGCATGTTGAGGGTGATGTTGTCGCCTTGGCGCACGACATCAACGCCGGTGCCGGCGAGCTCGCGGCGCAGCGCGGCTTCCTGACGATCCTGGTAGGCGCCGACCGCGCCACCGGCAAGTCCGCCGACGCCCACACCGACCAGCGCGCGCTGGCGACGTTCGGTGGCGTCGCCACCGCTGAGCAGACCGGCGACAGCGCCGATGCCCGCGCCGATCAAGGCGCCAGTGCGGGTGCGATTGGGATCATTCGGATCGTTGCTCTGGCCGGTATAGGTGGCGCAGCTGGTCAGCAACATTGTGGCCGCCATAGCGGCGGCGATACCCGTGGTTGCGAACTTGCTCATGGGGACTCCTTGATCCATGTGGGGTGTACCTGAATACGCCGGACACGCTAAGCAACCGGCTGTTGGCAGCAAGTGACGAAACGGATTTGCGTTAAGCCGGCGGTCGGTCTGGCCGCGCCAGCTGATATCCTCGGCCAGCATGTAGAAGCCATCCGCCAGTGGCACGTCGCGGCCTTGGCGTCAGTCCTCGCCGAAGCACAAGCACTGGAGTGATCGTGGTGCGTGAATCACGTGCGGGACAGCATCAACGCGCCAAAAAACGAAGGCCGGATGAACGGGCCTTCGCTTCACTGCAGGAGCCAGCTGGCTGGCCGCCCATGTTCCAATACTGCAGTCGCCAGCGGACTGGCCGCCCTGCAAAACCGCGCTCAGTGCGATTGCAACTCGTCCAGCGCATCCTTGGCCTGAACCAGGCCCCAACCGTAACCCACGTCGTAACCGGGCGTGCCCAGATCCTTGGCGCTGACTTCCAACGCGTCGAGCACTTGCTGTCGGGTCCAGCCTGGATTCGCGCTCCACACCAGCGCCGCCACGCCGACCACATGCGGCGTCGCCATCGACGTGCCGCTGAGGAAAGCGTAGCCATTGGCGTGCGACTGGATCACGGTATTGACCGTGGTGGCATCGCCGATATGCGAAGCCAGCAACGCCTGCCCGTCCGCCTGGGTAATGCCGACCACCGGAATGGGTGGAATGACGGTCAGATTTGCACCCAGCGTGCCGTTCAGGGCGCCGGCAGTATTGTTGGAGACCACCGCCGCGATGCCGCCGCTGTTGTAGACGTTCTGCGACTTCGCCAGGAAGCTGATAGAACCGCGGCTGCATAGCACCACCTTGCCGGCCCAGCTGGCGTCGGTCGCGGTGCATAGGCCGCCACTGACCAATGGCGCGGTCACACTGCCGCGGAAGGTGTTGGTCATCGGTATCGAGTCATAAGAGTCGCTGCCGGACAGCAACGGCGGCACCTTGAACGGATAGGTGCTGAGCACCGAGACGCCGGGCCCTGCCAGGTCGACCGCGTCGTTCTTCTGCGAGAAGCCGGCCAGCGTGCTGTTGCTGTCGATCGCCGCCACCGAGACCACATCGGGGTATGAGGCGGGGTACGAGTAGGCATCGGTCGAATTGGCCGGATTGCCGCTATTGCCCGCGGCGGCAATGCTGAGCACACCACGCTTGGCCAGGTTCTGGAAGACCTTCAGCTCCGAGTTGGTGGGTGCACCGCCGCCCAGGCTCATGTTGATCACACGGGCGCCGGCATCGGCACAGCGGTTGGTGGCGGCGATCAGGGTCGAGGAGAAGGTCCACGCGCACTGGCCCTCGTTCTGGTCGCCGAACACCTTGACGAAGAACATCGAGACCTTGCCCGGGCTGACGCCGACCACGCCGATACCGTTGTTGGCCGCCGCGATCGTACCGGCGACATGGGTGCCGTGACCGCAGTTGTCGAAGTTCCACTGGCCGGCAGGGAAGCCGCCAACGATGTTCACGCCGGCAAAATCCTCGTGCCCGGCATGGATGCCCGAGTCGATCACGCAGACCATGATGCCGTTACCGGTCGGCGCGCCGGCGTCGATGGCGCCGTCGCGATCGGCATCCCACACGTCGCGCGCCTGCACCAGGTCAATGCCGTAGGGCACGGTCTGTGCGGTGGGGTTGCGGATCTGGTCGGCTTCGATGTACTCGATATTCGGATTGTGGCGCAGCCCGTTCAGCGCCGCGGCCGGGACCGTCGCGGCGAACGTGTCGATATCGTCGAAGCTGTAATGGATCGTCGCATGGGCCCCGCGCAGCGCCGCCTGTACCGGGGCCTTGTTGCCATGCTTGAACTTGACCAGGACCCGGTTCGCGTCCGGACTGCCTGCTTGCGACGGCGTCGCCCCAGCCGAAAACATCAACGCAAGGCTCGCGCCGAGCGCACACGTGAGAATGTTCCGCTTCATCGTTAGATAGCTCCAAGTAGTTGATCCGCGCCCGTCGCGGCCCCAAGCGAACGAAAGATCCACCAGCACGGAACCCTTGTGATCGCGGGTACACCATACTTGATCGCTTCTGCCGCGTTTTGCTGCGGGGCAACACCACGTACCAATGTCGTGCAAGTTGTTGATTGCTTTGGCCGAAGCGTCCTTGCACCACTGGAAAACGGCGGTTCCGACCGTCGCAGCTTGGCGGCTGCGCGCCGCTTGGCCGAGCCATCGGCGCGCTCAATCCTGGACGAAGCGCACCCGGCGGGTGATCGAGCAGATCAGCTCGTAGCCGATGGTGGCGGCGGCATTGGCGATCGTCTCGACCGGCAGGCCCTCGCCCCACAGCAGCACCGGATCGCCCGGTTTGGCGTCCGGCTGGCCGCGAAGATCGATCGTCATCAGGTCCATCGACACGCGGCCGATGATGTCGGCGCGGCGACCGTTGACCAGCACCGGCGTACCCGCTGGGACGTTGCGCGGATAACCGTCGCCGTAGCCGATCGCGGCCACGCCGACGGGCATGTCCTCGGGACATTCCCATGTCGCGGAATAGCCGATGCGCTCGCCCTTGCGGATGTGGTTGACCGCGATCAGGCGGGTCGCCAACGTCATCGCCGGGCGCAAGCCGAAATCCGCAGCAGTCGTGCCC
>DASZZT010000124.1:0-12745 GCA_035543275.1 Luteimonas sp.
CGAGAGCGAGGCCTTGGTGATGCCCAGCAGCAGGCGCTGGTACTTCGCGCCGCGGCCGTTGTCCTTGCTCTTGACCTTGTTGTTCTCGGCCAGCAGGCCGAAGATCTCGACCTGCTCGCCCTGCAGGAAGCGGGTATCGCCGGTTTCGGTGACTTCCACTTTCCGCAACATCTGGCGAATGATCGTCTCGATGTGCTTGTCGTTGATCTTCACGCCCTGCAGGCGGTAGACGTCCTGGATTTCCTTGGTGAGATACACCGCCAGCGGCTCGACGCCGAGCAGGCGCAGGATGTCCTGTGGGGTCGGCTCGCCGTCCACCACGGTCTCGCCCTTCTCCACGTGCTCGCCTTCGAACACGATGATCTGGCGGTACTTGGGAATCAGCTCCTCGTGATCGTTGCCGTCGGCGTCCTTGATGATCAGGCGCTGCTTGCCCTTGGTGTCCTTGCCGAAGCTGACGATGCCCGAGACCTCGGCCAGCACCGCCGGATCCTTCGGCTTGCGCGCCTCGAACAGATCGGCCACGCGCGGCAGACCACCGGTGATGTCGCGGGTTTTCGATGCTTCCTGCGGGATCTTGGCGACCACGTCACCGACGCCAACCGCGGCGCCATCCTGCAGGTTGACGATCGAACGCGGCGGCAGCAGGTACTGCGCTGGCAGGTCGGTGCCCGGGATGTTGAGGTCCTTGCCGGCCTTGTCGACGATGCGCACGATCGGACGCAGGTCCTTGCCCATCGAGCCACGGCGCTTGGGATCGGTGATCTCGCGCGAAGCCAGTCCGGTCAGGTCGTCGGTCTTCTCGATCACGGTGACACCATCGACGAAGTCGATGAAGCGCATGAAGCCGGCGACTTCCGACACGATCGGATGGTTATGCGGATCCCAGTTGGCGATGGTTTGCCCGGCCTTGATCGCCGCACCATCCTTGACCAGGATCATCGAGCCGTACGGCAGCTTGTAACGCTCGCGCTCGCGGCCATGGTTGTCGAGCACCGACAACTCGCCCGAACGCGACACTGCCACGAAATGGCCGTTGGCATGCGAGACGTGCTTGAGGTTGTTGAACTTGACCGAGCCGGTGGTCTTGACCGTGACATTGTCGATAGCGGCGGCACGCGAGGCCGCGCCACCGATGTGGAACGTACGCATGGTCAGCTGCGTGCCCGGTTCGCCGATCGACTGCGCGGCAACCACGCCCACGGCCTCGCCGTGGTTGACGGTGTGGCCACGGCCCAGGTCGCGGCCGTAGCAATACGCGCAGACACCGAAAGCGCTTTGGCAGGTGATGGTGGAGCGCACCTTGATCGCCTGCACGCCCGCGTCCTCCAGCTTGGCCACCCAGACTTCCTCGAGCAGCGTGTTGCGGGTGACGAACGGATCCTCGTCGTTGCCAGGCAGGAACACGTCCTCGGCCACGATGCGGCCGAGCACGCGATCGCGCAGCGGTTCGACCACGTCGCCGCCTTCGACGATCGGGGTCATCATCAGGCCTTCGAGCGTGCCGCAGTCGGTCGCGGTGATCACCACGTCCTGCGCCACGTCGACCAGGCGACGGGTCAGGTAACCGGAGTTGGCGGTCTTCAGCGCGGTATCCGCCAGACCCTTGCGGGCGCCGTGGGTCGAGATGAAGTACTGCAGGACATTCAAGCCCTCGCGGAAGTTCGCGGTGATCGGCGTCTCGATGATCGAGCCGGCCGGCTTGGCCATCAAGCCGCGCATACCCGCGAGCTGGCGGATCTGCGCCTGCGAACCGCGGGCGCCGGAGTCGGCCATGATGAATACCGAGTTCATCGACTTCTGCGCGACCCGCTCGCCCTTGGCGTTGGTGACCATTTCGGTACCGATCGCGTCCATCATCGCCTTGGCCACGCGCTCGTTGGTGCGCGACCAGATGTCGACGACTTTGTTGTAGCGCTCGCCGGCGGTGACCAGGCCCGACTGGTACTGCTGCTGGATTTCCAGCACTTCGGACTCGGCTTCGTCGAGGATGCCCTTCTTCGCGTCCGGGATGATCATGTCATCGATGCCGATCGATACGCCGGCGCGCGTGGCGTACGCGAAGCCGGTGTACATCAGCTTGTCGGCGAACACGACCGTGTCCTTCAGGCCGAGCATGCGGTAGCAGGTATTGATCAGGCGGCTGATGTTCTTCTTGGTCAGCTCGGTGTTGACCAGCGCGAACGGCAGGCCGTCCGGCAGGATCTCGGCCAGCAGCGCGCGGCCAATCGTGGTGTCGATGATCGAGGTCTGCTTTTCGCGGCTGCCGTCTTCCTGGATCACGTTCTCGGTGATGCGGACCTTGACCTTGGCATGCAGGCCGACGACGCGGTTGTCGTAGGCGCGCTTGACCTCGGCCACGTTGGCCAGCGCCATGCCCTCGCCCGGCTCGTTCTCGAGCGCGCGGGTCATGTAGTACAGGCCGAGCACGACGTCCTGCGACGGCACGATGATCGGCTCGCCGTTGGCCGGCGACAAGATGTTGTTGGACGACATCATCAGCGCGCGCGCTTCCAGCTGGGCTTCCAGCGAGAGCGGCACGTGCACGGCCATCTGGTCACCGTCGAAGTCGGCGTTGAACGCGGTGCAGACCAGCGGATGCAGCTGGATCGCCTTGCCTTCGATCAGCACCGGCTCGAACGCCTGGATGCCGAGGCGATGCAGGGTCGGGGCGCGGTTGAGCAGCACCGGATGCTCGCGGATCACCTCTTCGAGGATGTCCCACACCTCGGCCTCTTCGCGTTCGACCAGCTTCTTCGCCGCCTTGATCGTCGTGGCCAGGCCACGGCGCTGCAGCTTGGCGAAGATGAAGGGCTTGAACAGCTCCAGCGCCATCTTCTTCGGCAGGCCGCACTCGTGCAGGCGCAACGTCGGGCCGACCACGATGACCGAACGGCCGGAGTAGTCGACGCGCTTGCCGAGCAGGTTCTGACGGAAGCGGCCCTGCTTGCCCTTGATCATGTCGGCCAGCGACTTGAGCGGGCGCTTGTTGGTGCCGGTGATCGCGCGGCCACGACGGCCGTTGTCCATCAGCGCATCAACGGATTCCTGCAGCATGCGCTTCTCGTTGCGCACGATGATGTCGGGCGCGTTGAGTTCGAGCAGGCGACGCAGGCGGTTGTTGCGGTTGATGACGCGGCGATACAGATCGTTGAGGTCGGAGGTCGCAAAGCGGCCGCCGTCCAGCGGAACCAGCGGCCGCAGGTCCGGCGGCAGCACCGGCAACACGGTCATGACCATCCACTCCGGACGGTTACCCGACTCCAGGAACGCCTCAGCCAGCTTGATGCGCTTGGTCAGCCGCTTGAGCTTGGTCTCCGAACCGGTGGCGGCGATGTCCTCGCGCAACTGCACCATCTGCGCCTGCAGGTCGATCGTGCGCAGCAACTCGAACACGGCCTCGGCGCCCATCGCGGCATCGAAGTCGTCGCCGTGCTCCTGGCGCGCGGTCATGAACTGCTCTTCGTTGAGCAGCTGGCCGCGTTCCATCGGCGTCAGGCCCGGCTCGGTGACGACATAGGCCTCGAAGTACAGGATGCGTTCGATGTCACGCAGCGTCATGTCCAGCATCAGCCCGATGCGCGACGGCAGCGACTTCAGGAACCAGATGTGCGCGACCGGCGAGGCCAGGTCGATGTGGCCCATGCGCTCGCGGCGCACCTTGGCCAGCGTCACCTCGGTACCGCACTTCTCGCAGACCACGCCGCGGTGCTTCATGCGCTTGTACTTGCCGCACAGGCACTCGTAGTCCTTGATCGGCCCGAAGATGGCGGCGCAGAACAGGCCGTCGCGCTCGGGCTTGAAGGTGCGGTAGTTGATGGTTTCCGGCTTCTTCACTTCACCGAAGGACCACGAGCGGATCAGGTCCGGCGAGGCCAGCGCGATCTTGATCGCGTCGAAGTCGAGCGTCGGCCGGTTCTGGTTGAACAGGTTCAGTAGATCTTTCATTTCTTACTCCAGTTCGGAGGTAATTCGTCGATGGGAAGAGAGACTGGAATTGGAGACCCGGGACTGGAGATCGGCAAAAGCGCGATGCGCTGCTTTCGCCAACCCCAAGTCCTTGGCCCCGTCCTCAATGCCCTTCCAACTCCATGTTGATCGCGAGCGAGCGGATTTCCTTCACCAGCACGTTGAAGGATTCCGGCATGCCTGCGACCATCTCGTGTTCACCGTCGACGATGTTCTTGTACATCTGGTTGCGGCCCTGCACGTCGTCCGACTTGACCGTCAGCATTTCCTGCAGGGTGTACGCGGCGCCATAGGCCTCGAGCGCCCACACTTCCATCTCGCCGAAGCGCTGGCCGCCGAACTGCGCCTTGCCACCCAGCGGCTGCTGGGTGACGAGCGAGTACGGGCCGGTCGAACGCGCGTGCATCTTGTCGTCAACCAGGTGGTTGAGCTTGAGCATGTGCATGTAGCCGACCGTGACCTCACGCTCGAACGCCTCACCGGTGCGACCGTCGTGCAGCACCGTCTGGCCGCTCAGCGGCAGGTCGGCAAGCGCGAGCATCTTCTTGATTTCGGCCTCGGTCGCGCCGTCGAACACTGGCGTGGCCATCGGCACGCCGTCGGTCAGGTTCTGCGCCAGCGCCAGCAGTTCGGCATCGCTGAACTGCTTGAGGTCGACGCGCTGCTCGTTGGTCGTACGGTCATGGTTGTAGATCTCATCGAGGAACTTGCGCAATTCCGCGACCTTGGCCTGCGCGTCGAGCATGCGCTGGATCTTCTGGCCCAGCCCCTTCGCAGCCCAGCCCAGGTGCACCTCGAGGATCTGGCCAATGTTCATGCGCGACGGCACGCCCAGCGGATTGAGCACGATGTCCACCGTCTGGCCATCGGCCATGTACGGCATGTCCTGCACCGGAACGATCGTCGACACCACGCCCTTGTTGCCGTGGCGACCAGCCATCTTGTCGCCCGGCTGGATCCGACGCTTCACCGCCAGATAGACCTTGACCATCTTCAGCACGCCCGGAGCGAGGTCGTCGCCCTGGGTGATCTTGCTGCGCTTGTCGGTGAAGCGCTTCTCGAATTCCTTCTCGTGCGCCTCGATCTGCTTCTGCGCGCGCTCGATCGCCTCGACCGCCTCGTCATCCTTCATCCGCAGCTGGAACCAGTCGGACTTCTTCAGCCCGTCGAGCACCAGCGACGACACGGTGTCGCCCTTCTTCAGGCCCGGGCCGCCGTTGGCGACCCTGCCCAGCAGCTGTCCGCGCAGGCGCGCATAGATCGCGCCCTCGAGGATGCGGAACTGGTCGTCGAAGTCCTTCTTGACGCGCTTGATCTCGGATTCCTCGATCTGCTTGGCGCGCTTGTCCTTCTCGATGCCGTCGCGGGTGAACACCTGCACGTCGATGACGGTGCCGTCCATGCCCGGCGGCACGCGCAGCGAGCTGTCCTTCACGTCGGACGCTTTCTCGCCGAAGATCGCACGCAGCAGTTTCTCTTCCGGGGTCAGCTGGCTTTCGCCTTTTGGCGTGACCTTGCCGACCAGGATGTCGCCGGCGCGCACTTCGGCGCCGATGTACACCACGCCCGACTCGTCGAGGCGGTTCAGTGCCTGCTCGGAGACGTTGGGGATGTCGGCGGAGATTTCTTCCGGCCCGAGCTTGGTGTCGCGGGCAACCGCGGTCAGTTCCTCGATGTGGATCGTGGTGTAGCGATCCTGCTCGACCACGCGCTCGGAGAGCAGGATCGAGTCCTCGAAGTTGTAACCGTTCCACGGCATGAACGCGACCAGCATGTTCTGGCCCAGCGCCAGCTCGCCGATGTCGGTCGAAGGACCGTCGGCCAGCACGTCGCCGCGCGCGACCACGTCACCGACGTTCACCAGCGGGGTCTGGTTGATGCAGGTGTTCTGGTTGGAACGCGTGTACTTGATCAGGGTGTAGATGTCGACGCCGGCATCGGTCTGGCCGACGATCTCGTTCTCGTTGACCTTGACCACGATGCGCGCGGCGTCGATCTGCTCGATCCTGCCGCCACGGCGTGCGTTCACCGTCACGCCCGAATCGCGTGCCACTGCCCGCTCGATGCCGGTGCCGACCAGCGGCTTCTGCGCACGCAGCGTCGGCACGGCCTGGCGCTGCATATTGGCGCCCATCAGCGCGCGGTTGGCGTCATCGTGCTCGAGGAACGGCACCAGCGCCGCTGCCACCGACACGGTCTGCATCGGCGAGACGTCCATGAAGTGGATCTCGGCCGGCGGCTTCAGCAGCGACTCGCCCTGGTAGCGGCAGGCGATGAACTGCGCGGTGAGATTCTTTTTGTCGTCCTGCGGCGCATTGGCCTGGGCGATGACGAACTCGTTCTCCTCGATTGCCGAGAGGAACTCGACCTCGTCGGTAACCTTGCCGTTGACGACCTTGCGGTACGGCGTCTCGAGGAAGCCGTACTTGTTGGTGCGCGCGAACACGGCGAGCGAGTTGATCAGGCCGATGTTCGGGCCTTCCGGCGTCTCGATGGTGCAGACGCGACCGTAGTGGGTCGGGTGCACGTCGCGCACTTCGAAGCCGGCGCGCTCGCGGGTCAGGCCGCCCGGGCCCAGCGCCGAAACGCGGCGCTTGTGGGTGACTTCCGAAAGCGGGTTGTTCTGGTCCATGAACTGCGACAGCTGCGAGGAGCCGAAGAACTCCTTCACCGCGGCTGCGACCGGCTTGGCGTTGATCAGCTCTTGCGGGGTCAAGCCATCGGCCTCGGCCATGGTCAGGCGCTCGCGCACGGCGCGCTCCACGCGCACCAGGCCGACGCGGAACACGTTCTCGGCCATCTCGCCGACCGAACGCACGCGGCGGTTGCCGAGATGGTCGATGTCGTCGACGGTGCCGCGGCCATTGCGGATCTCGGACAGCACCTTGATCACGTCGAGGATATCGGAGCTGTTGCCGAGCTCCTGGCGCAGGCGCACCGACTCATCGTCCTTGCGCTCGGCGTAGTACTTGGCGTCGTACAGCACCGAGGCGCCGGTGACTTCCTTGTGGCCGATGCGGCGGTTGAACTTCATCCGGCCGACGCCTGACAGGTCGTAGCGCTCGAAGGTGAAGAACAGGTTGTGGAAGAGGTTCTGCGCGGCGTCCTTGGTCGGCGGCTCGCCCGGACGCATCATCCGGTAGATCTCGACCAGTGCCTCGAGCTGGGTCTTGGTCGAGTCGATGCGCAGGGTATTGGAGATGTAAGCACCACGGTCGAGGTCGTTGACCCACAACGTGCCGACCGCTTCGATCCCGGCCTTGCGGAACAGCGCGAGCTGCTCTTCGCTGATCTCGTCGTTGGCGGTAGCCAGCAGTTCGCCGGTGTTGGCGTCGACCACGTCATGCGACAGGATGCGGCTGACCAGGTAATCGTCCGGCACCGCGAGCGCGGCCACGCCGGCCTGCTCGAGCTGCTTGACGTGGCGCGCGGTGATGCGCTTGCCGGCTTCCACGATCACCTTGTCGCCGTCGGCCAGATCGAAGTTCAGCGTCTCGCCGCGCAGGCGCTCGGGCACCAGCACCAGCTGCACGCCTTCCTTGGGATCGATGTGGAAGGTGTTGATCTCGAAGAACTCGTTCAGCATCTCCTGGTTGGAGTAGCCGAGCGCGCGCAGCAGCACCGACACCGGCAGCTTGCGGCGGCGGTCGATGCGGGTGAACAGCGCGTCCTTCGGGTCGAACTCGAAGTCCAGCCACGAACCGCGATAAGGAATGATGCGGGCGCTGTACAGCAGCTTGCCCGAGCTGTGGGTCTTGCCGCGGTCGTGGTCGAAGAACACGCCCGGGCTGCGGTGCAGCTGCGAGACGATGACGCGCTCGGTGCCGTTGACGATGAAGGTGCCGTTGCCGGTCATGAGCGGGATCTCGCCCATGTAGACCTCCTGCTCCTTCACGTACTTGATCGCCTTGCTCGACGATTCGCGGTCGTAGATCACCAGGCGCACGGTCACGCGCAGCGGGGCGCCGTAGCTCAGGCCGCGGTTGCGGCACTCGCGCTCGTCGAACCCCGGCTCGCCGAGCTTGTAGCCGACGTATTCCAGCGACGCGTAGCCGTTGTAGCTGGTGATCGGGAACACCGATTTCAGCGCGGCGTGCAGGCCGCGGTCCACGCGCTTGGACGGCTCGGTGTTCTCCTGCAGGAATTCGCGATAGGAATCGACCTGGATCGCAAGCAGGAACGGCACTTCCAGGATTGACCGGCTCTTGCCGAAGTCCTTGCGGATGCGCTTCTTTTCGGTGAACGAATAGGCTGTCGTCATGGGGAGCTACCGCCTCATCTGCGAACCGCGCGTCCGCGGTTCTGGGGGAAATCAAATTTGGGATGTTTTGAAAATTGCCAGTTGGAAATCGCTGGTATTGCCGGCACCAGCACGCCTTCTCCCGCTACTTCCAACTGCCAACTCGTAGTGCCTTGTTGCCGTCTGTGGGCACGACCCCACAGGGCAAACTGTTCAGGAACGGCCAAAGGCCGGGGACTTTCGTCCCCAGCCTTGGTGGTCGCCAAATGACAGCCAGCGACGCAAGTACTGCTTACTTCACTTCGACGGTCGCGCCTGCGGCCTCGAGGTCCTTCTTCATCTTTTCGGAGTCTGCCTTCGACACCGCTTCTTTCACCGTCTGCGGAGCACCTTCGACGAGATCCTTCGCTTCCTTCAGCCCCAGGCCGGTGATGGCGCGGACGGCCTTGATGACCTCGACCTTCTTCTCGCCGATGGCCTTCAGGATGACGTTGAACTCGGTCTGCTCTTCGACAACGGCGGCGACTGCGGCCGGACCGGCCATCATCACCGGGGCGGCAGCGGAGACGCCGAACTTTTCTTCCATCGCCTTCACCAGCTCCATCACCTCGAGGAGGGACTTGCCGGCGATCGCTTCGATGATCTGTTCGTTGGACAGGGACATGATTGTTACCTCTGGAAATTTTTCTAGGAAATTTTTCTAATCGGATTGGTTTAAAAGCAAGGATCGGGCTCGACAAGCCAGCCGGTTCGGATGAACCGTGCCTTATGCCGTTTCCGGTTCCGCTTCCGGTTCCTGCTGCAGTTCTGCGATCGCCTTGAGCGCACGAGCCACGCGGGTGGCCGGCTCGACAAGGACGCTGAGCAGCATCGACAGGGCCTGGTCACGGGTCGGCAGCGTGGCCAACACGTCCAGGTCGGCAAGCAACTTGCCTCCCATCGAAACGACTTTCGCCTGCAGCTTGTCGTTGCCCTTGGCGAATTCCTTGATCAGACGACCGGCAGCGCCGGGATCCTGTGTCGAGAACGCGTACAGCAGCGGACCGACCAGCGCATCCTGAACACACTCGTAGTCGGTACCGACGACCGCGCGCGAAGCCAGCGTGTTCTTGACGACACGCAGGTACACGCCGGTTTCGCGCGCCTTCTTGCGCATCGCGGTCAGCTGGGCGACCGTGATGCCGGCGTACTCGGCAGCAACCAGGGAGTGAGCCTTTGAGGCGACGTCGGCCAGTTCGGCGACGACTCCTTGCTTCTGGGACAAATTGAGAGCCATTGCACTCCTCCAAATGAACTCCGCGCACGGCTCCTGCCGTTTGCGGTCCTGGGCGGCACCCGTCCCTGGTGCCGGGGATGCCGGATGGCATCCCGGTGGTGGCCGTTCCTAGACTGAAAAATTCCAGAAAGGCGGCACCATCTACGCAGGCCCGGCCTCATGAGTGACGAGGCTGGATTAAGCGATCTCGCTTCCACCGACGGCGATTCCCTGCCAATGCGAGCCTCCATGCCCGTCGTCGGTATGCGCGGACCGCGCCTGCGGTCTTTGACGGCTATCGCGTCAGGTGAATCCCTTTCGGAAAACGCTCCTCGGCGACGCCTTCAAAACTTGCGGCCGGTGGCGCGAACGCCACCGGCTTGAATCAATGCTTCAAAGCCTGAATTACTTCAGTGCCAGCGAAGACGGGTCGACAATCACGCCCGGGCCCATGGTCGAGCTCAGCGAGATCTTCTGCAGATACATGCCCTTCGCGGTCGAGGGCTTGGCCTTGATCAGATCGAGCAGCAGCGCCTGCAGGTTGTGCTTGAGTGATGCGGCGTCGAAGCTCGCCTTGCCGATCGTGCAGTGGATGATGCCGGCCTTGTCGGTGCGGTAGCGCACCTGACCGCCCTTGGCGTTCTTCACCGCCTCGGCCGGGTTTGCCGACACGGTGCCGACTTTCGGGTTCGGCATCAGGCCGCGCGGACCGAGCAACTGGCCGAGCTTGCCGACCACGCGCATCGCATCCGGGGTCGCGATGACGACGTCGTAGTTCAGGTCGCCGGCCTGCATCTTCTCGGCCAGATCGTCCATGCCGACCGCTTCCGCACCGGCGGCCAGCGCCTCGTCGGCCTTGGCACCGGGCGGGGCAAATACCGCCACGCGCACACTCTTGCCAGTGCCGGCGGGCAGCACGGTCGAGCCGCGCACCTGCTGGTCCGACTTCTTGGCGTCGACGCCAAGCCGCACGGCGACGTCGACGGCTTCGACGAACTTCGCCTTGCTGTTGCCCTGGATGATCTTCAACGCCTCATCGATCGCGTAAATCTTGCCCGGCTCGACCTTGGTCTGGGCCTTGATTCGCTTGCTTGTCATGTCTTAGCCCTCCACCGTCAAGCCCATGCTGCGGGCGGAACCCGCGATCGTGCGCACCGCCGCGTCCAGATCGGCCGCAGTCAGGTCGGGTTCCTTCGCCTTGGCGATATCCTCGAGTTGCTTGCGGGTGACCTTGCCGACCTTCTCGGTATTCGGGCGCTTGGAACCAGACTGGATGCCCACGGCCTTCTTCAGCAGGATCGACGCCGGCGGCGTCTTGGTGATGAAGGTGAAGGTGCGGTCCGAATACGCGGTGATGATCACCGGGATCGGCAGGCCGGGCTCGAGCTTCTGCGTGGCCGCGTTGAAGGCCTTGCAAAATTCCATGATGTTCAGGCCGCGCTGGCCCAACGCAGGGCCGACCGGCGGCGACGGATTCGCCTGCCCGGCCTTGACCTGCAACTTGATGTAACCGACGACTTTCTTTGCCATTTCATTGACTCCTGGAGTTCAAGCGTCTGCACGTCTTGCGGCTGCGGGACTCCTCCTTTCGCTTTGATTCGGGAGAGGGGAGACGGGAGACGGGAGGAAAGCCAGTGCTTCGTCTCCAGTTTCCCGTCTCCCATCTCCCGGCCTTTACGCCTTCTCTACCTGACCGAATTCCAGCTCCACCGGAGTCGAACGGCCGAAGATCAGCACCGCCACGCGCACCCGGCTTTTCTCGTAATTGACTTCCTCGACCACGCCGTTGAAGTCGTTGAACGGGCCATCGGTGACGCGCACCATTTGCCCGGCCTCGAACAGCACCTTCGGACGCGGCTTCTCGACGCCGTCCTGCACGCGCTGCAGGATCGCATCGGCCTCCTCGTCGCGGATCGGCAGCGGCTTGTCGGCGGTGCCGCCGATGAAGCCCATCACCTTCGGCGTCTCCTTGATCAGGTGCCAGCTCTCGCTGTCGATGCGCGGGATGCCGCCCTCTTCATGGGTGACGATCTGCACCAGCACGTAACCGGGGAAGAACTTGCGCTCGGAACGGCGTTTCTGGCCGGCGCGCATCTCCACTATTTCCTCGGTCGGCACCAGCACGTCGCCGAAACGATCTTCCATGCCGTCGCGCACGATGCGATCGCGCAGCGCCTGCGCCACCGACTTCTCGAAGCCCGAATAGGCATGCACCACGTACCAGCGCTTGTGTGCGCCACTCTTGTCGATGCCACTCTTGTCAACGTCAGGCTTGTCCACTTGCGTTTCCATCGAAATTGCGGCCTCCATCAGCGCGCCAGCAACCATTTCACCGCGGCCTGGATCACCACGTCGAAGAAGGCCAGGATCAGGCTGAGCAGGATCACCACGGCGATCACTACCCAGGTCGTTCGCATCGCGTCCTGGCGCGTCGGCCAGACCACCTTGCGCAGCTCGAACCGGGCTTCGGACAGGAACTCGCGCGTCTGTCCACCCTTGGAGCTGAGCAGGAACACCACCGCACCGCCGACCAGCCCGCCGACCACGGCGAGCACGCGCGCCACGCTCGGCCATTGGCCATCGAACCAGTAGAACGCGAACAGGCCCGCCGCGACCAGCAATAGTGCCAGCGCGTACTTGGCCAGGTCGCCGGCAGATCCGGCGGCTTTGGATTGTTCGACCTTGCTGTTCATCAGGCTCTTTATCAGAAACTACTTCGTCTGCGACCGCTCGCGCGGTCAGATGGCACGCCAGGCAGGACTCGAACCTACAACCTGCGGTTTTGGAGACCGCTGCTCTGCCAATTGAGCTACTGGCGTATCTGTATTTTCCGTGGCTTTAGATTTGTATTTTCCGAAAAAGGCAACGGCGGCCTGCGCCGCCCTGCTTTTTCTTTCGCTTTTCCTGCCGTTGATCCGGCCCATCGGGCCGGATCAACGGCAGGAGTTATCGGGGCCGCTTCTGCCCCGATAACCACTACTTATTTCATGCCTGATTACTTCAGGATCTTCGCCACCACGCCGGCGCCGACGGTACGGCCGCCTTCGCGGATCGCGAACCGCAGGCCCTCGTCCATCGCCACCGGGTTGATCAGCGACACCACCATCTGCACGTTGTCGCCCGGCATCACCATCTCCACGCCCTCCGGCAGCTCGCAAGCGCCGGTGATGTCGGTGGTGCGGAAGTAGAACTGCGGACGGTAGCCCTTGAAGAACGGCGTGTGACGGCCACCCTCGTCCTTGCTCAGCACATACACCTCGGCCTCGAAGTCGGTGTGCGGC
>DASZZT010000125.1:0-14996 GCA_035543275.1 Luteimonas sp.
TGCTGCTGGCCGACGGCCGCACGATCGAGGTCACACGCGTGCGCAATCCGCGGGCACGCCGGTTGCGGCTCGCGGTCGACGAGCGCGGTGCGCGGCTGACCCTGCCGCCGCGCGCCAGTGCGATTTCGGGCACGCGTTTTCTGGCCGAGCATCGCGATTGGCTCGCGATCCAGCTCGATCGCTACGCCCTCGCGGCCGTCGCGCCGCTGCTACGCGATGCGACCACAGCCCTGCCACTGCGCGACGAGCTGTTGCCGCTGCGTTGGCAAGCGGGCCGTTACACCCATCTGCAGCGTGTCCTTCGACAGACTCAGGATGAGCGGGACATTGATTTGTTGGTGTTCACGGTGCCCGCGCGCGCCGGCGATGCCGCGCTCACGCGCGCGCTGCGCGATTTCTACGAAGGCGAGGCGCGCGCCGACCTCGGCCGCTGGCTGCCGCGCTACCTGCCGACGCTGCCACGCGCGCCAAGGCGGGTGCAGTTCAAGGTGATGTCGTCGCAATGGGGCTCGCTGGCGCCCGACGGCACCGTGGCGCTCGACCTGGCACTGCTGCTGGCGCGGCCGTCGGCATTCGAATACGTGCTGGTGCACGAGCTCTGCCATTTGATCCGCGCCGACCATTCACGCGCGTTCTGGCGCGAGGTCGAGGCGCGTTTCCCGGCGTGGCGCGATGAGCGTGACTACTTCCACGCCGAAGGCCGGCGGCTGAAGGCGACTTTGCGCGCACTGCTGGGTTGAGTCGCCGAAGCTATCCGGCACGCTGGAAGAAGTCGCCGATCGCGGCGGCGATCGCGGCCGGCTCTTCCATGTGCAGGTGGTGGCCGCCGCGCAGCACGATCATCTCGCCGCGCGGTAGCAATGCCGCGCGCGTGCGCCGCAACGCATCGGGCAGATAGGGCTGCGCCGGATCGGCGTAGATCACCTTGGTCGGACACGCGATGCCTGCGACCAGGGCGTGCACCTGCAGTTCGGTCATCCGCACCAGCGTCGGCAAGGTCAGGCGCGGATCGCTGCTCCACGCGTAGCCGTCCAGCTGTCCATCGGTGTGCACGGCGGTGATGCCACGCTCGACCAGCAGCCGCGCTACCGGTTCGCTGAGTGCGTTGGCCTGCATCCGCGCGCGGATCGCAGTGTCGGCGTCGGGAAACACACGCAGACGCTTGCCTGGGAGGGCACGGGTCGCGGCGATCGCCTCGCGCAGGCGCGCGACCGTGCGCTCCGGGGTTTCGGCCAACGCGCCCAATGCCTCGATCGCGACCAAGCGTTCGATCCGTTGCGGACAGGCAGCCGCGAGCAGGCTGCCGATGCCGGCGCCCATCGAATGCCCGAGCAGCGCGAAGCGCTCCCAATGCAGCGCATCGGCGATGTCGAGCACCGTGTTCATCGCGCCGGCGAAGGAATAATCCGCGCCGGCCGGCAGGTGCGCGCTACGGCCGTGGCCGGGGAGCTCGGGTGCGACCAGATCAATGTCGCGCAAGTGCGCCGCCAGCGGCACGAAGCTGGCGGCGTTGTCGAGCCAACCATGCAATGCCAGCACTTTCGGCGCGCCGGCGGCACCCGCACGCAAGCCGGTGATGCGGCCGACCGGCGTTTCGACCAGGAATTCTTGCATGGACTGCGCCTGCATCACCATGCGGCGAGCTCGCGCCGCGCGAGCGCCGCCAGCGCATCGGCGTGCGCCGGCGCATCGTTGAGGCAGGGGATGTAGCGCAGCGTGCCGCCATGCGCCTGGAAGCGCTGGGCCAGTTGCATCGCGATTTCCTCGAGCGTCTCCAGGCAATCGACGGCGAATCCGGGGCAGGCGACGTCGAGGCTGCGCACGCCGCGTGCGGCAAGCGCGTCGAGCGCGTCCGCAGTCGACGGCTGCAGCCAGCGTTCGCGGCCGAAGCGCGACTGGTAACTCAATGACCACTGCCCGTCGGCGAGGTCGAGCGCAGCGGCGATCGCGGCCGCGCTGACCGCGCATTGCCGCGCATACGGATCGCCACCATCGACCAGCCGCTGTGGAATGCCGTGGAACGACAGCAGCAGATGTTCGCCGCGGCCGTTGGCCTGCCAGTGCGCGCGGATCGAGACTGCGACCGCGGCGATCCAGCCGGCATCGACGTGGTAGTCCTCAAGCATGCGCGTTTCAAGACCGGCGCTACGCGCCAGCACATCGCCAACCGACGCGGTGGTGGTGGTCGAATACTGCGGATACAGCGGCAACACCAGCAGCTTGCGCGTGCCGGCCTGGCGCAATTGCACCAGCGTCCGCACCAGCGCGGGCTCGCCGTAACGCATCGCGTGGATGACGTGCAGCTGCGGCAGGCGCTGCTGCACGGCGCCGGCCAGACGACGCGTGTGCACCGCCAGCGGCGAGCCGTCCCGCATCCAGATCCCGGCGTATTTGCGCGCCACCTTGGGTACGCGCAGCGGCAGGATCACGCCGTGCAACAGCGGCCACCACAGGACGCGCGGGAGTTGCACAACGCGGCGATCGGAGAGGAATTCGGCCAGGTAACGCCGCACCGCGCGCGGTGTCGGCGCCTGCGGCGTGCCGAGGTTGACCAGCACGACGGCGATGTCGGTGACGGACGATAAGGTCATCGGCATAGCATGGCAGGCTTGCCGCGGCCGCGACCATCTGCGCCGCGTTCGGCTACGGTCTCAGATGCTCTCTGGCACACGCCATGGGCGCTGCCGGTGTCGCCCGTTCACCACCCATAGAGCTTGTAGTACACCGGCGACACCTCGCCCTTGGTGTTGTCGAGATGGCCGTCGCCGTTGCTGTCCATCAGGTAGTAAACCGGGCCACGCGCCGGTGCGACCCGCACCATGCTCAGCTGGCCGCCAACGCGGTATTCGGAAATCACGTCGCCGTTGGCCTCGGTGCGGGTGCTTTCGACCGCATTGGCCGGGATCGCGGGCTCAGCGCCCATCGACGCACAGGCGGACAGCAGCAATAACGTGGGAATCAGCTGGGCGGACTTGATCAAGGCAGGCATGGCACCCCTCCGGCATCGGCAACGCGGTGATTATGCGCCGCGGCAGCGTGCGCGTTCGGTGATCGTCGTCATGGGTAGAATTGGTGGATGCCGCGCCTTGTCCTGATCGACGGTTCCTCCTACCTCTATCGCGCCTTCCACGCGCTGCCGCCGCTGAGCAATGCCGCCGGCGAGCCGACCGGCGCACTGTTCGGCGTGGTCAACATGCTGCGTGCCACGCTCGGCGAGCAGCCGGACTGTGCCGCATTCGTCGTCGATGCGCCGGGACCGACCTTCCGCAACGCGCTGTATCCGGCCTACAAGGCCAACCGTCCACCGATGCCGGACGAGTTGCGCGCGCAGGTGCAGCCGATGTGCGAGATCGTGCAGGCGCTCGGGTTCCCGATCCTGCGCATCGGCGGGGTCGAGGCCGACGACGTGATCGGCACCCTGGCGCTGCAGGCGGCGGCCGACGGCAGCGACGTCACCATCTCCACCAGCGACAAGGATTTCGCGCAGCTGGTGCGCGCCGCTGGCAACGGCGGCAGCATCGCACTGGTCAACACCATGAGCGGCAGCAAGCTGGACTCGGACGAAGCGGTGATCGCCAAGTTCGGCGTGCGCGCGGGGCAGATCGTCGACCTGCTGGCGCTGATGGGCGATACCGTCGACAACGTCCCCGGGGTCGAGAAGTGCGGGCCGAAAACCGCGGCCAAGTGGCTGGCCGAATACGGCACGCTCGATGGCGTGATCGCCAACGCCGACCGCATCGGCGGCAAGATCGGCGACAACCTGCGTGCGGCGCTGTCGCGCTTGCCGCTCAACCGCGAGCTGGTGACGATCAAGACCGACGTGGCGCTGGAATTGCCTGCGAGCGCGCTGAAGCTGCGCGAGCGCGAGACCGAGGCCTTGCGCGCGCTGTACACGCGCTACGGTTTCAACGCCGCGCTGCGCGAACTCGATGGCAAGCCGACGCCGGCCGCCTCGGGCGCGCGTAGCAGCGTGCGCGGCACCGAGGCCGGCTATGCGCGTGCCACGGCAGCGGTCGAGGCGGGCCTTGATCCAGCGTTGTCCGCCGCCGGCGAATACGAAACCGTGCTGACCCGCGAACAACTCGACGCCTGGGTCGCGAAGCTGCAGGCCGCGGACGAGTTCGCCTTCGACACCGAGACCGATTCGCTGGATGCGCTGCGCGCCAACCTGGTCGGCCTGAGCCTGGCGGTCGAATCCGGCAAGGCCTGCTACATCCCGCTTGCGCACGACTACCCCGGCGTCCCCGCGCAGTTGCCACGCGACGATGTGCTCGATGCGCTGCGACCGATATTCATCGATGCAGGCAAACGCAAGCTCGGCCAGCACGGCAAGTACGACCTGCACGTGTTGCGCCGCCATGGTGTCGAGGTGCGCGGCTACGCCGACGACACCATGCTCGAGAGTTTCGTGTTCAACGCCACCGCCAGCCGCCACGACATGGACTCGCTGGCCAGGCGTTACCTGGGTTACGACACGATCAAGTACACCGACGTTGCCGGAAAAGGCGTCAAGCAGATCGCGTTCTCGCAGGTCGCGCTCGACGACGCCACCCGTTACGCGGCCGAAGACGCCGACGTCACTTTGCGCCTGCACCGCGTGCTGGCGCCGAAGCTGGCCGCCGTTCCTGCACTGGACAAGGTCTATCGCGAGATCGAGATTCCGCTGGTGCCGGTGCTCGAGCGCATCGAGGCCAATGGCGTGATGATCGACATGGACGAACTGCGCCGGCAATCCGGCGACCTCGGCCGGCGCATGCTCGCCGCGCAGCAGCTGGCGACCGAACTGGCCGGTCGCACGTTCAACCTCGATTCGCCCAAGCAGGTCTGCGCGCTGCTGTTCGAGGAACTCAAATTGCCGGCGCTGGTGAAGACGCCGACCGGCCAGCCATCCGCCAATGAGGAGGCGCTCGAGGCGATCGCCGACCTGCATGACCTGCCGCGCGTGATCCTCGAATATCGCGGCCTGGCCAAGCTGCGCAGCACCTACACCGACAAGCTGCCGCAGATGGTCAACCCCGACACCGGCCGCGTGCACACCAGCTACCACCAGGCCGGCGCCGCCACCGGGCGGCTGGCCTCGTCCGATCCCAACCTGCAGAACATCCCGATCCGCACCGACGACGGCCGCCGCATCCGCAAGGCCTTCGTTGCACCGGCGGGCCGCAAGATCGTCGCCTGCGACTATTCGCAGATCGAGCTGCGGATCATGGCGCACCTGTCGGAGGACCCGGCCTTGCTGCGCGCGTTCGCGGGCGGTGCCGACATCCACCGCGCCACCGCGGCGGAAGTATTCGGCAAGACCATCGATGCGGTCGAAGGCAACGAGCGCCGCGCCGCCAAGGCGATCAACTTCGGCCTGATGTACGGCATGAGCGCGTTCGGACTGGCCAAGCAGCTGAACGTCAGCCGCGGCGAGGCCCAGGACTATATCGCGCTGTACTTCAGTCGCTATCCGGGCGTGCGCGAGTTCATGGACCGCACCCGCCAGCAGGCGCGCGATCAGGGCTTTGTCGAGACCGTATTCGGCCGCCGCCTGTACCTGGAGAACATCAGCGCCCGCAACCAGGGCCTGCGCGCCGGCGCCGAGCGCGCCGCGATCAATGCGCCGATGCAGGGCACGGCCGCCGACATCATCAAGCGCGCGATGATCGACATCGATGCTTGGCTGGTCCCGCACCGCGAGCGTGCGCTGATGATCCTGCAGGTGCATGACGAGCTGGTGTTCGAGGTCGACGCCGGTTTCGTCGAATCGCTGCTGGTCGAAGTGACCGCGCGGATGTCCGCTGCGGCCGAACTGAAGGTGCCGCTGGTGGTCGATTCCGGGGTGGGCGACAACTGGGAGGAGGCGCATTGACCCTGGGCAGGAACATCTGCCCCAAAAATCGTCATGAATCTTTCCTGAACTCAACAGTTTTTTAACCTGAATCTTCACGAACTATCAACTGGTGGAGTGGTCATATACCCCGCGACGGATGCAACGTCTGTCGCAGATCTCTCCCCCCTGGAGTGATCCGGGAACGACGACTTCTCCCCAAGTCCCGTTCCCCCGGCCCCGCTAGCCCACCCCTGGCTCGCGGGGCTTTTTTATGTCTGCCGATCGGGGTGCCGGGTGCGCTAACGTTGCGGCACCGTCACCTGGAGTCAGCCCGATGTCACAGTTGTTCCAGATGACGTTTCCCTGGTGGCAGTTCGTGTTGCGCGCGTTGGTGGTGTACGCGGGGGTGATGGTGCTGATCCGCGCCTCCGGCAAGCGCGCCGTCGGCCAGGTCACCCCGTTCGACCTGGTCCTGCTGATCCTGATCGGCAACGCGGTGCAGAACGGCATGAACGGCGGCGACAATTCGCTGACCGGCGCGCTGATCCTGTCGGTGAGCCTGATCGGCCTGAACTATGGCGTCGCCAAGCTGGCCGCGCGTTATTCCAGTTTTCGCAAGCTCGTCGAGGGCGTACCCGTGCTGATTGCGCACAACGGCGTCGTGTTCCGCGATGTGCTCAAGCGCGAACACGTCAGCCACGCCGACTTCAAGGAGGCGCTACGCCAGGTGGAGAACGGCCAAGTCTCGCGCATCCGTTACGCGGTGCTGGAGACCAACGGCAAGATCACGTTCGTGATGCACGATCCGCAACCGCCAGCCGCGGTACCGTCGCCGTCGTCGGATCGCGCGCCCGGCGGCTAGATGTCTGCGAGTTCCAGCAGCCAGTCGCGCGGTCGCAGGTAGTCGGCCAGCCGCGCCTCGGCGCTGCCCGCTTCCGGCGCATACCCGTATTCCCAGCGCACCCGTGGCGGCAGGCTCATCAGGATCGACTCGGTGCGCCCGCCCGACTGCAGGCCGAACAGCGTGCCGCGGTCGTACACCAGGTTGAACTCGACATAGCGTCCACGCCGGTACAGCTGGAATTCGCGTTCGCGTTCGCCGAATGGCGTGTCGCGACGGCGCTCGACGATCGGCAGGTACGCCTCAGGAAAACCGTCGCCGACCGCGCGCAGATAGGCGAAGTCACTGTCGAAGTCCGTGTGCAGATCGTCGAAGAACAGTCCACCGACACCGCGCGTCTCGTTCCGGTGTTTGAGAAGGAAATACTCGTCGCACCAACGCTTGTGCGCAACGTAGCGGTCAGCACCGCCGAACGGTTCGCATAGGGCGCGCGCGGTGCGGTGCCAATGCAGCACGTCGGCGTCGAACGGATAGCACGGCGTCAGGTCGAAGCCACCGCCGAACCACGACGCCACGGTCTGGCCATCGCGGATCGCGTGGAAGTGACGCACGTTCATGTGCGTGGTTGGCACATACGGGTTGCGCGGATGCAGCACCAGCGACATCCCGGCCGCGCGCCACGATGCGCCGGCCAGATCCGGTCGAGCCACGCTCGCCGAGGGCGGCAGTTGCGTGCCGGAGACATCGGAGAAGCCGGCCCCTGCCTGCTCGAACACGCCACCATCGCGCAGGATCCGCGTGCGCCCGCCGCCGCCCTCATCGCGGGTCCAGTTGTCCTCGATGAAACGCGCGCCGCCGTCGACGCCCTCGATCGCCGCGCAGATGCAGTCCTGCAGGCCGGTGAGGTAGTCGCGGACGGCGTCGAAATCGGTCATGACGCGCATTCTAGCCAACTTGCTATTCCATTCTCCCGCAAACAAGCCAAGGAAAAAGAAAACGCTACTTCAACGTCGACTCGAACAGCTCATAAATCCGCCGATACTCGTCATACCACGCATCCGCATGCGTGAAGCTGTGCCGCTCCAGCGGATACGGCGCGATGCTCCAGTTGG
Organism: Luteimonas sp.; assembly: GCA_035543275.1. Classification (GTDB taxonomy): domain Bacteria; phylum Pseudomonadota; class Gammaproteobacteria; order Xanthomonadales; family Xanthomonadaceae; genus Cognatiluteimonas. Next base: position 7,769 of record DASZZT010000125.1, read on the forward strand.
CCTTGTGCAGCTCGATCAATTTCTGGGTCATGCCGGCCGAGTCCTTGAAGAACACATTGTCATCGATCATGCCGTGCGCGATCAGCAGATGGTCCTGCAGGCCGGCGGCGTATTCGATCGGCGACGACACCTTGTAGGCCTCGGGGTCGAGGTCGGGGGTGTTGAGGATGTTGGACGTGTATTCGTGGTTGTACTGGGTCCAGTCCGACACCGGGCGCAGCGCAGCGCCGGCCTTGAACACGCCGGGCGCGCGGAACAGCGCCATGAAGGTCATGAAGCCGCCGTAGCTGCCGCCATAGATGCCGGCGCGGTCGCGATCGCCCTGCTTGTTGGCGATGATCCAGTCGAGGCCGTCGAGATAGTCGTCGAGCTCGGGATGACCCATGTTGCGGTAGATCGCGGTGCGCCAGTCACGGCCGTAGCCTTCGGAGGCGCGGTAGTCGAGGTCGAGCACGACATAGCCGTGCTGCACCAGCAGGTTGTGGAACATCTGCTCGCGGAAATAATTCGGATAGCGGTCGCTGACGTTCTGCAGGTAGCCGGCGCCGTGCACGAACATCACGATCGGGTATTTCCTCCCAGCCTCCATCTGCTGAGGGCCGTAGTACTTGCCCCAGATCGTGCCGGCGCCGTGCTTGCTCGGCACTTGCACGGTTTGCGGCTGGATCCAGTCGCTCGTCTTGAACGCCGGCTTGCGAGTGTCGGTCAACTCGCGCGCGCCGTCGCCGTTCGCGTTCACCACCGCGAGCTGCGGCGGCAGGTAGCTCGACGAATGTCGCAGCAGCAACTTGCTGCCGTCGGGCGACAGCACGAAATTCTCGACGCCGTTGATCGCCGTGACTTCGCGCACCGCGCCACCGTTCGCATCGACCGCGCAGACCTCGTAGTCGCCGGGACGCTCGCGGTTGCAGACGAAATAGAACGTCTTGCCATCGCCCGACAACTGCGGCGCGGACGCCTCCCATTTGCCCGAGGTCAACTGCCGCGGCTTGCCGCCATCGCTGCGGCCGTTATCGAGCGTGTACAGCTGCGACCAGCCGGATTGTTCGGACAGAAACCATAGCGTGCGGCTGTCCGGCATCCAGCCGAAATCGTTGAAGGTCCAGTTGACCCAGGCGGCGTCATGCAGGTGGTCGCGTGTCTGCAACGTCGCCTTCGTGAGATCGACGGTTTCGATCCAGCGATCCTTGTTGTCGACCGCGCGCACCAGCACCGCGACATTGCGGCTGTCGTCGGACCAGTGGATCGCCGGGCCGGTGCCGTCGCCGTCGGTCTCGATGCGCACCGCGCGGTTGCCTTTCAGCGCATCCTTGCCAGCGGCCTTGCGCAGCGCAGCCAACGGATCGTCCTTGATGCCGGGCAGCGAATCGAACTTCAACTCGCGTGCCTTGCCGGCGCCGACGTCGACCAGCCACAGCGTATGCGGCAGCGGCGCGTTGCGGCCGACGCGGGTGTGCGCTTCCTCGGACTCCTCGTAACCCGATTCGGTGACGTACTTCGGCAGCTTGCCGGCCTGGCCGGCGTCGGCGCCCTTGGCGGTGGTGACGACCAGCAGCCAGCGGCCATCGGGCGAGAGCGCGCTGTCGGCAATCGCGACGTCGGTACCCAGATATGCCGGCGCCGGCGCGCGGGTCGGGTCGGCCTGGCGCCAGGCGTCGTCCTGCGCGCGCGCGGCATCGCGTCGCGCCTTGTCGTTCTTCAATGTTTCGATCAGGCGCAGTTGCCGGTCGCGCAGGTCGTCTGCTTTCGGCGCTGCCGCCGGGTCCTTTTCGACCTTGACCATCGCGGCCTGTCGCACGCCGTCCTGCGCGCTCCAGCGATACCAGTCGTTGCCGACCCGCCAGACCAGGCCGCCATCGCTGCTCCATTGCGGCAGCGCATCGTCGTCATTGCTGCGCGTGATCTGGGTGAGCGCGCCACCGCGCAAGTCGCGGATGAAGATGTCGCCGTTACGGGCGAAGGCCATGCGCGTGTGTCGCACATCGAATACCGGATTCGACGCATCCAGATCGGCGCGTGCGGCGCCATCGATTTTCGTTGCGATGCCGCCGTCGATCGATTGCTGGAACGTGTCGCGGATCGTCGCGCCGTCACGCTTGAGCTGGTACTGCACGCGCTGGCCGTCCCACGCCCACCACGCGTCCTCGACCGGCGGCCCGATCCAGTCGGGATCGGCCATGACCTGTTGCAGCGTCAGCGGGCTCGTGGCCGGTTGCGCGGCGACGGCGGAGACGAACAGCATCGTGGCAAGGGGCATGGCGACAAGCGGCAGCAGCACTCGGATCAAAAGCAGGCGCATCGGGACAGGCTCGCGGAACGACGTCCGCGCAGGTTAGCAGCCCGTCGGCGTCGCCGAATCGGGCCGATTGTCATGGCTGCCGTGACCCAGGCCTCGTTGCGCGGTTTTGCCGGCATCGCGGGCGCGGCGCACACTATGCGTCGCGGCGCTTCCCCGCGTGCCGTCGGAGGTGCGTTGCGTGGATGCCCTGTTGCTGTCGCGGATCCAGTTCGGCTTCGTCATTTCCTGCCACATCCTGTTCCCCGCGTTCACCATCGGCCTCGCCAATTGGCTGGCCTTCATCGAATGGCGCTGGCTACGCACCCGCGATGAGCTCTGGCGCGACCTGTATTTCTTCTGGGTGAAGATCTTCGCGGTCTCGTTCGGCATGGGCGTGGTGTCGGGCATCGTCATGAGCTTCCAGTTCGGCACCAACTGGTCGGTGCTGAGCGAGCGCGCCGGCAACATCCTCGGACCGCTGCTGAGTTACGAGGTGCTGACCGCGTTCTTCCTCGAGGCGACCTTCCTCGGGGTGATGCTGTTTGGCTGGAAGCGGGTGTCGCATGGGCTGCACTTCTTCGCCACCTGCATGGTCGCGCTCGGCACCCTGATCTCGACCTTCTGGATCATTTCCGCCAATAGCTGGATGCAGACGCCGGCCGGCTACAAGCTCGTCAACGGCGTGTTCGAGCCCGACAGCTGGTGGGCGATCGTGTTCAACCCGTCGTTCCCGTACCGGCTGACGCACATGGTGCTGGCCGCGTTCATCACCACCTGTTTCGTGATCGGTGGCGTCAGCGCCTGGTACCTGCGTCGCGGCGTGCATGTCGAGGCCGGAAAACGGATGCTGAAGCTGGCGGTGGCGTTCGCCGCGATCGCGGTGCCGCTGCAGATCTTCGTCGGCGACCTGCACGGGCTCAACGTGCGCGAGCACCAGCCGGTGAAACTGGCGGCGATGGAAGCGCACTGGCACGACGACGCACCGGGCGCGGGTACGCCGCTGGTGCTGTTCGCATGGCCCGATGAGCAGGGCGAGCGCAACGACTTTGAGGTCGCAGTGCCGCGCCTGGGCAGCGTGATCCTGACCCACTCGTGGAGCGGCACGATCCAGCCGCTGACCGCGGTGCCGCGCGCCGAGCGGCCGCCGGTGAAGCCGGTGTTCTTCGCGTTCCGGGTGATGGTCGGGCTCGGCATCGCGATGCTGCTGCTGGCGCTCGCCTCGCTGTGGGCCTGGCGGCGCGGCGCGTTGTTCACCTCGCGCTGGTTGCTGCGCAGCTGGCAATGGATGCTGCCATCGGGCTTCGTGGCCTTGCTGGCGGGCTGGTACGTCAACGAGATCGGCCGCCAGCCGTATGTGGTCTACGGCCTGCTGCGCACCGCCGATGCGGTCACGCCGACGCTCGCCGTCGGCAGCGTGCTGGCGTCGCTGATCGTGTTCGTCGCGGTGTACTGCACCGTGTTCGGCGCCGGCATCTGGTACCTGCTGAAGATGATCCGCAAGGGCCCGCAGCGGCACGCGCCGGCACCGGATCGCGAGCACGGCGAGAAGACACCGGCGCGGCCGCTGTCTGCGGCGGATGGTGCGGTGGAGGATGCAACATGACTCTGGCCACCGTGCTTCCGGTGATCTGGTTCGGCGTGATCGGCTTCGGCGTGCTGATGTACGTGCTGCTCGACGGCTTCGTGCTCGGCCTGGGCATCCTCGCGCCGTTCGCCGAGGACGAGCACCAGCTCGACCACATGATGAACACCGCCGCGCCGATCTGGGACGGCAACGAGACCTGGCTGGTGCTCGGCGGCGCCGGACTGCTCGCGGCGTTCCCGAAGGCGTACGCGGTGGTGCTGTCGGCGTTGTACCTGCCGGTGCTGCTGATGCTGATCGCACTGATCTTCCGCGGCGTGGCCTTCGAGTTCCGCTTCAAGGCCACACGCGCGAAACCGGCGTGGGGCGCGGCGTTCGCGCTCGGCTCGATGTGCACCGCGTTCGCGCAGGGCGTGATCCTCGGCGCGCTGGTCGAAGGGATGCCGCTCAACGGCGGCAAATACCTGCACGGCGCGTTCGGCTGGTTCAGCCCGTTCTCGATGCTGACCGGGGTCGCGGTGCTGTTCGGCTATGCCTTGCTCGGCAGCACCTGGCTGATCCTCAAGACCGAAGGCCGCATGCAGTCGGTCGCGCGCAGCCTGGCCCGGCCGCTGGTGCTGGTGGTGGTCGCATTCATGGGCCTGGTCAGCGCTTGGCTGCCGTTCCTGGACTCGCGGATCATGGCGCGCTGGTTCGAAAGCGGACATTTCTGGTGGCTGGCACCGGTGCCGCTGCTGGCGCTGGCCAACGCCTTTGCGCTGTGGCGCGCGGTGATGCGCAAGGATCGCGATGCGGCGCCGTTCGTGCTGACACTGTGCTTCTTCGCGCTCGGTTTTGCCGGGCTTGTGCTCGGCATCTGGCCGAACATCGTGCCGCCGTCGCTGACCATCTGGGACGCGGCCTCACCACCGTCGTCGCAGGGTTTCGTGCTGGTTGGGTTGGTGGTGCTGCTGCCGGCGATCCTGGGCTACACCTATTGGTCGTATTCAGTGTTCAAGGGCAAGGTCGCGGCCGACGCCGGCTATCACTGAGCCGGCGCGAACCGCCGTACTGATTTTTTTCCCCTTGAAGGGGGAGCAGCCAATGCATGCTCGCGTACCGCATCCCTGCGGGTATGCTTCGCGCATGCACGCTTACGTCTACAAGAGCCTGAAAAAGGCCGATACCTATGTCTATCTCGCCGCGCGCGATGATTTCGCGCGGCTGCCGGAGCCGTTGCGCACGCAGCTGGGCGGGCTGCAATTCGTGCTCGACATCGCGCTGGTGCCGGAGCGCAAGCTCGCGCGCGGGGATGCCGTGGTGGTGAAGGAGAATCTGGCGGCGCGCGGCTTCCATCTGCAATTTCCGCCGGCCAGCGATCTGGATCCGATGTCGGAGGATTGGGGCACCGATGCCTGAGTCACGACCCACGCGCGCGATCGCATTGGCCGCCGTGGCCGGCGTGATGCTGACGCTGCTATGCGGATTCGGCGGCATCGCCGCCGCGGGTGCGGGCTGGCTGGCGCAACCGGCGTTTGCGCTGGCGATGCGTTGGTCGCGGCAACGCGGCACAGCGACCGCATCGTGGCGACAGGATGCGTTGGCGCTGGCGTTGCTCTGGGGCGCCGCCGCGCTGGTACTCGCCGTGCTGGTGGTGTGGCCGCTGACGGCATTGCGCGAGGACGGGGGGCTCGGCTCCGCGCTCGCGCTCAGCCTGGCCGCGGGCGCGAGTCTGATCGTGCTGTGGCGGCAGTGGCCGCTATGGCATGCGCTGGAGCGCGATGGCGGCTCGCTCGCAGAACGCTGGCGCGCGCTGGGCTGGTTCGACGTCGGCGCCTGGCGCGGGCTCGGGGTCGCAGCGCTGGTGGCCACGGTGCTGGCCACGCTGCTGCTGCTTGCCTGGCCAGCGCTGCTGGCGCCGGAGCAGCGCTGGATCCTTGCCGCGGCGTACGCGCTGGCATGGCCGGCGCTGCATTGGGGACTGCAACGCATCGCGCCGGCGACCGCGCTGGTGATGCACGAAGACGTTACAAACGACGAGACCGGGGTCGAAGTTGACGGCGCGGCGACACCGCTGGTCGATGGCGACACCGTCGGTGCACTCTATGCCGCTGCGCGCAGCGGCCGCGTCGACCGCGCGCTTGCCCTGCTCGAGGCCGGCGCCGATGCGCATGCCGCGCCCGACGCCGGCGTGCGCGACCAACGCAGCCTCGCGGTGCTGGCCGCGGTGCTGCCGGACCTGCGCCTGCTGCGCGCGTTGATCGCCGCCGGTGTCGACCTCAACGCTGCCCACGCCGGGATGACGCCGCTGCTGGCAGCCACGCGCGACAGCTGGCACGGCCGTCCCGACGCGGTGATGACGCTGCTGGCCAACGGTGCCGATCCGCGTGCCAGCGACAACGACGGCAACACCCCGCTGCACCACGCCGCGCGCAGCACCGATCCGGGCGTCGCCGCGCTGTTGCGCGATGCCGCCGCCGAACTCGACGTGCTCAATGTCGAAGGCCTGACCCCGCTGGGGATCGCCTGCGCGTCCGGCAACTGGCGGCTGGCGCGGTTCCTGCTCGAGCGCGGCGCCAAACCCGAAGCCGCCGGCGCCACGCCGGCGCTGCTCGCCGCGGCCGGCGGCGAAGATGACGACACCGCCGGCATGCAGTTGCTGCTCAAGCACAAGGCCAAGGTCGATGCGCGCGATGCGCAAGGTCGCAGCGCGCTACACGAGGCCGCCTACGCTGGTCATCAAGGCATATTGTCGGCGCTGCTCGCCGCCGGCGCCGACGTGCAGGCGCGCGACACCCATAGCCGCACGCCACTGCTCGATGCCGCCCGCGGCGCACGTCTGGCGGCGCTGGAAGCCTTGCTGGAAGCCGGGTCGGATTGCAGTGTCCGCGATGGTGACGGCCAAAGCGCGTTGGCGCTGGCCTGCTTCGCGCCGTCGCCGTCACCACCGTTGCTGCGGCGGCTGCTCGAACTCGGCGTCGATCCGGAACAACTCGACCGCGATGGCAAGCGCGCGGCCGACCATGCCGCCGCCGCCGGCCGCTGGTCGCTGGTCGCAGTGCTCGATCCCGCGTATCCGCTGCCGTCCAGCGTCGCCGACGACAGCGCAGCCCTCGCGCCGGATCGCACGCCGCTGTCGCTGCTGCGCGATGGACTGCGCGAGGAGCGGTTTAAAGGCCTCGACAACCTGGTGCGGCTGCTGTCACCGGCGGACCTGGCCAGCCTGCTGGTCGATGGCGATGCCGCGTCGCAGCCGGCACGGATCGATTGGCTGCTCGCGCGCGGTGCCGATCCGGAATTGCGCGCGGCGCTATCCGACAACGTGCTGTCCGATACCCCGATGTTCGCGCTGCTCGCGCGCGGGCCGCGGGCATTGCCGGACCTGCAAG
>DASZZT010000126.1:0-15051 GCA_035543275.1 Luteimonas sp.
GCGATCGCCGCGCGCTGTCAGTACAGGTGCAGCGGAATCAGCTTCGCCATGTCCATGTCGCGCTGGTAGTTCTCGCGCTCGGCGCGGCAATAAGCGCTGCCCATCGCGAACTTGCGGCAGATGCCGGGGCGCTGGTCATAGATGCTGCAGCACATGTGCTGGTGATCGACCGCGATGCACCAGCCGTCCTCGCCGCGCGCCATCACCTCGAGCCCGTGCTCGTTGCGTGCGACCAGATGGCGCGGCACCTCGTCTTCGGGCATCACCAGCACCGTCAGTCGGCAGCAGACGGCATCGCAGCTGCTGCAGCTTACGGTCGGATCGACATGTTCGTCGTCGTCATGGAACTCGATGGTCATCGGCACTCCGTTGCGGGCACTTTGTTGTGGTTTTCGGCTGCGACATGCGCTGGTAGCTCAGCAGGCGTCCGCGAAACGGCGCCACGTCGCGCGCGTCGAAGCGGCTGCGTTGTTCGCTGGCGGTATAGCCCTGCGCGGCGAGCGCACGCGTGAATGGGCCGCTGTTGCCACGCCCGGGATCGGTGATCAGCACTTCGGCCGAGGGTTGTGCGTGGCGCAGCATCATCGCCGCAAGCAACCCGGCGTGGCCGCGTTCGTAGAGGATGTCGCTGCCGATGATCAGGTCGAAGCGTCCCAGCGTTGTGTCCGGCTCCGCCCACGGCAGGTCGTGATAGGTGATCGTCGGCAGATGGTTGAGCGTGGCGTTATGGGCGAGGAACGATTGCGCCAGCGGATGGTGGTCGCTGGCGGTGATGTCGGCGTGGCGGCGTTGCAGCACCAGGCTCGACAGGCCCAGGCCGCAGCCGACCTCGAGGATGCGCTTGCCGGCGATGTCGAACGTGCACATCGCCTCGGCCAGCACGCGGCCGGAAGGCCAGACCTGGCCGAACAGGCTCCACAGCGCCGAGGAGATGCCGGCGCGTTCGGCAGCGCCATTCGGGTCGGCGAACTGCTGCAGGTCGCTGAGCGCGCGGATGCGGTAATCGTGCCCGCCGAGGCGGACGGCGAGCTGGCGGGTGGTGTAGCCCGGCATGGGCGCTCCCGAAAGGGCGTCATCCCGGATGCGGGATGTGACGCGTGAGGGAGCGAAACGGCTGGAGGACGGCCGGGCGAGGGTGCAATGGAACGATGCAGCGGCGCCATGGTACGCGGAACCCCGCGCAGGGACGTTCAGGTCCACGTGCTCCGTTCACCTTTGTGCGCGTCGTTTTACCGCAGTTGCCGATCCCAGGTAGCCAGCCCGTGTTGTTGCAGCCACAGCCATGCGGCTGTTGCATCGTGCTCGACGTAGGCGCGGGCCGAGCCGAGGCGGAAGGTGTAGCCCCAGGCGTCCATGTCGGCGAGCACACGCGACGCGCCGACGCCGGGCAGGGCGTCGCCGAGCAGCGACTGCAACACGCAGACGGCGTCTTCCTCCTCGACCGAATCGGTGGCGTCGGTGTGCACGGCGGAACGTCGTTCGGGCGGCAGCACGATCAGGTGCGCAGCTTCGTGCAGCAGCGAATGCACTGGCGTGTCGTTGCGTGCGTATACGGTGTCGCCGATCACCCCGGCTTCGGGCTCGCCCCAGTAGCTGCCGGGAATGGTGTCGTCGTCATCGACGCGTTGCAGCTGCAGTCCAAAGCTTGCGAGCAGTGCGGAGGCATCGGCGAAGGCGATGTCGCGCAAGAGCAATACCGTTGCTGCAGGAGCGACGGGAGTCGCGACCGCTTCAGATGTTCCGGGCATGCGCGTCGCGACTCCGTCGCTCCTGCAACAGAAGACTCGGTCAGGCGGTGGCGGCGCGGCCTTCCGGCAGCGACACCGAGATATCCAGTACGTCGTGGTCGCCATCCTTGATCAGGTCGACCTTGACCGCATCGACATCGACGTTGACGTACTTGCGGATCACTTCGAGCAACTCGCGGCGCAGCAGCGGCAGATAGTCAGGGCCGCCGCGCGCACTACGCTCCTGCGCGATGATGATGCGCAGGCGATCCTTGGCAATCGAGGCGGTGTTCTTCTTCACCTTCAGGAAATCGAACATGCCCATGCTCAACCTCCGAAGAGCTTGCTGAAGAAGCCCTTCTTCTCCATTTGCGTGAAGCGCATCGGCCGGACCTCGCCCATCAGCCTTGCGACGGCGTCGTCGTAGGCCTGGCCGGCGGGGGATTCCATGTCCAGGATCACTGGTTCGCCCTTGTTGGACGCATTCAGAACGTCGCCGGATTCGGGGATCACGCCGATCGTCTTCAGGCCGAGCACTTCCTCGACGTCGGTGATCGACAACATCTCACCGGCTTCGACGCGGGCGGGGCTGTAGCGGGTCAGCAGCAGGTGCTCCTTGACGCGCTCACCGTTCTCGGCGCGACGGGTCTTGCTTGCCAGCAGGCCGAGGATGCGGTCGGAGTCGCGCACCGACGAGACTTCCGGATTCACCACCACCACTGCCTGGTCGGCGAAATACATCGCCAGGAACGCGCCTTTCTCGATGCCGGCGGGCGAGTCGCAGACGATGTATTCGAAGCCGTCGGCGGCGAGGTCGTCGAGCACCTTCTGCACGCCTTCGGTGGTCAGCGCGTCCTTGTCGCGGGTCTGCGAGGCAGCCAGCACGAAAAGATTATCGTAGCGCTTGTCCTTGATCAGCGACTGCCTGAGCGTGGCTTCGCCGTGGATCACGTTGACGAAGTCGTACACCACGCGGCGCTCGCAGCCCATGATCAGGTCGAGGTTGCGCAGGCCGACGTCGAAGTCGATCACGGCAACCTTCTTGCCGTAGCGCGCGAGTCCGCAAGCAAGGCTCGCGCTGGTGGTGGTCTTGCCGACGCCGCCCTTGCCGGACGTGACAACAATAATCTCGGCCAAAACAATTCTCCTTGGTGTGCCCCGTCTTGGGGTATCAATGCCGCTGTGCTCAGTCGAGCGCGGCGATCTTGAGTTCTTCGTTGTCGAGCCAGATCTGCACGGGTTTGCCGCGCAGCTCCTTGGGAATGTCTTCCAGCACCTTGTAGTGGCCGGCGACGGCGACCAGCTCGGCATGGAATGCGCGGCAGAAGATGCGCGCCTTCTCGTTGCCCTGGGCGCCAGCCAGTGCGCGGCCACGCAGGGCGCCGTAGATGTGGATCGAGCCGTCGGCGATGACCTCGGCGCCGGCGCCGACCGCGGTCAGCACGGTCAGGTCGCGGTTCTCGGCGTAGACCTGCTGGCCGGAGCGCACTGGTGCGGTTTGGATCAGGCCCGGCTCGCCGTTGGTGGCGGCCTTTGCCGGCGCAGCTGCAGCTTTTGTGGGAGCGGCTTCAGCCGCGACGCTTTCCCGGCGGGCATTCGGGGCTGAAGCCCCTCCCGCAGAAGCAGTTCCGGCAGCATCCGCGCTTGCCGGTTCGTATTGCGCCCGGAACTTCGCCAGCAACGGCAGCCCGAGCTGCACCGCGAGTTGCTCGTTGTCGCTGCTGCCCCAGGCCAGCGCCACCGGCAGCACGCCGGCGTCGTGCAGCGCGTCCAGCAGGGCACGCGCCGTGGCGAGATCGGGCACCTGCGGCAGGCCACCGAAATCGATCACCACCGCGGCCCGTGCGAACAGTTTCGGCGCCCGCGCGACGCGGTCGCGCATCTCGGCGGCCAGCCGCGCGACATCCAGCGTACGCACGCGCAGGTTGGCGATGCCGACCTGGCCGATCTTGAGCTCGCCTGCGGGGGAGTAATCGATGGCGCTGGAGGAGGTTCCTGTCGCTGCCATGGTTCAGGTGCCCGTGGCGCGGTGCGCCGGCGCCTGGATCCGCGGCATGGTGAGCCACGGCACGTCCGGGAGTTGTTCGCCGTAGGTGTCGTGCACCCACGGGTAGCTGCACAGGTCCTTCATCAGCATCGCCGCGCGACGGTCGGGTTGCTCACTGGAGCTGGAGCCCGGCATGCTGGAGCACGGCATGCCGGAGCCGGGCATGACGTGCTGGCCGACCTCGCGAAAGCCGAAGCTGCCGTGGAACAGCAGCGCCGGATCGCTGTCTTGCTCCAGGAACACCTCGCATGCCAGCTGCGGATAGCGCAGCTCGGCGTAGCTCTGCACGTCGGCGTAGAACGCGCGGCCGACGCCACCGCCGCGGCGACGGCTGGCAACCACGATCCGGTCGATATAGAAGAAGCGCGGGTAGCGTTGGCCGAACCAGCGGAAGTTGCCGCTGTCGTGCGCCGCGTCGGAGCCGAAGCCGACCAGGAAACCGGCCAGCATGCCGTCGCGTTCGGCGACGCGGAAATATTCCGCATCGGTGTGGAAATGGCGGAGTCGGGCCGCGTCGAGCGGCAGGATGGCGGGGCCAGCGGCGTTGTTGAGGGCAAGGACGGAATCCAGCTCGTGCTCGCGCACGTCGCGGATGACAATCGACATTCCTGACTCCCTGCTTCGAAACGGTTGCTGCAAACGGTGATCCACGCCGGTGCGCTGCCATGGCCGCGCCAAGGTGAAATTATCGCACGGGCCGGCACGGGGCGGCGACCACGCCCGGCGGCTGACACATGACTTTCGACGGACTCGGGGCTGGACGCTTTGCGCCTAAGATGCGCCATGTTCGCGCACCTGAACCATAGTCGCCTGTTGCGCTACGCCGGCCTGTTCACCTGGGCGGTGATCGGCATGCCGCTGCTGCTGCTGTCGCTGCTGCCGGCCGATCAGGCCAGCGCGCTCGGCGAGGAAGCAGTCTCCTCCATACATATCGGCTGGCAGGCGTGGGTGGCCTACCTCACCTTTGGGGTCAGCTATGGCTGGCTGACCCGGGGCTTGGGCATCCGCCGCGTTGGCCCGTTCGATTACCTGTTGCTGCTGTTGCTGACCGGCAGCGCGGTGGCGATCAGCTATTACAGCGGCAGTGGCCTGGGCAGCATCCTGCTGATGGTCGCAGCCTGCGTGCTGCCGTGGCTGCTGCCGCTGCCGCTGGGCGTCGCATGGCTGGTGCTGAGCGAGTTCCTGGTGGTGCCGGTCTACGTGCGCTGGCTGGACATGTCGTGGGCCGAAGCATTGATGCAGTCGCTGCTGTATGCGGGTTTCTCCGGCTTCGTGTTCGTCACCAGCCTGGTCGCGCGACAGCAGGCGCAGGCGCGCGAGGAGCAGCGCCGGCTCAACGCGGAATTGCGCGCCACCCGCGCGCTGCTGGCCGAAAGCGCGCGTGTCAACGAGCGCACCCGCATCTCGCGCGAACTGCACGACCTGCTCGGCCATCACCTCACCGCGCTCAGCCTGAATCTCGAAGTCGCCGGCCACCTCGTCGAGGGCAAGGCGCAGGAACACGTCAACCAGGCCCACACCCTGGCCAGGCTGCTGCTCAGCGACGTGCGCGAGGCGGTCAGCCGCCTGCGCGACGATGACGCCATCGACATGGCGGCGACGCTGCTGCCGCTGGCCGACAACGTGCCCGGGCTGGAGATCGCGATGGAGATGCCATCGCCGTTCCTGCTCGACGATCCCGAGCGCGCGCACGTGCTGCTGCGTTGCACCCAGGAGATCATCACCAATACGGTCCGGCACGCGCATGCGCAACACCTGCGCCTGTGCTATCAACTCGACGGCTGCGCGGTGCACCTGCAGGCGCGGGACGACGGCCGCGGCGCCGACCAATCCCCGTTGGCAGGCAACGGCCTGCGTGGCATCCGCGAGCGGCTGGCGGCCTATGGCGGCCGGGTCGACATCGTCACCGCCGCCGGGCGTGGCTTCGGTGTGGACATCCGGCTGCCGCTGGAAGAGGGCATGGTGGTCCCGGCGCCGGCGGCGACGTTCGCGATCGGCCCGGCCGAAGCCGCGGCCGCGTTGAAATGAACGCGCTGCCAAGCGCGAATGGATTCCTTCAGGAGGTTGCATGATCCGTGTCTGTCTGGTCGATGACCAAACCCTCGTGCGTCAGGGCATCCGCTCGCTGCTGGCGCTGGGCGAAGGCATCGAGGTGATCGCCGAGGCCAGCGACGGCAAGCAGGCGGTCGAGCTGATCCCGCAGGTGAAGCCCGATGTGGTGCTGATGGACATGCGCATGCCGGCGATGTCCGGGCTGGAAGCGTTGCAGGCGCTGGCGCGGATCGGCGCGTTGCCGCCGACCATCATCCTGACCACCTTCGACGACGACCAGCTGGTGATGGCCGGGCTCAAGGCCGGCGCCAAGGGTTACCTGCTCAAGGACGTGTCGCTCGAGCAACTGGTCGGTGCGATCCAGACCGTCGCCGCCGGTGGCTCGCTGGTGCAGCCGGCCGTCACCCAGCGCCTGTTGTCGGGGCTGGAGCACATGCGCAACGAGTTCGTGAGCCTCGACCGCCCGGACCCGCTGACCGAGCGTGAGACCGAAATCCTGCGGCTGATGGCCAGCGGCTTTTCCAACAAGGAAATCGCCAATTCGCTGGGCGTGGCGGAGGGCACGATCAAGAACCACGTGTCCAACATCCTGTCCAAGCTTGGCGTCCGAGACCGCACCCGGGCGGTGCTCAAGGCCTTCGAGTTGCGACTGGTCTGAATCCGGATGCCCGGCCCGGCAACGCCGGGCCGGGCCGGGAGTGATGTCGCCGGTCCCGATGCAACTTGCTACGATGGCGGGTCTGCGCCCCGGGTAGTCTTGGAGAACCCTGAATGACCCGTTTGATCGAAGTCCTGATTTCCCTGGCGATCGTCGCCGTGTTGTTCCTTGCGGTCAGCATGGTGCTGCCTTCCAGCCGCCATCTGAGCGAGAAGGTCGAGACCAATCGCAGGATGACGATCGTCTACGACACGCTCAACAGCCTGCGCCGGTTCAAGGACTGGAATCCGCTGGTGTTGCACGATCCACGCATGCAGCTGAAGATTTCGGGTCCGGATGCCGGTGTCGGCGCGCGCCTTGACTACACGTCGGAAGTGCCGGCGCTGGGCAACGGCAGCTGGGAGATCACCGCAACCGATCCCGGCAAGAGCGTGACCTACGCGATCACCAACCCGCAGCGCGGCCATGAAAAGCGCAGCGAATTTCGTTTCAAGCCGACCGGCCGCGGCACCGTCAAGCGCAACGTCGAGATCACCCAGACCTACGACGTGAGCTACGGTTGGGACCTGCTCGGTCGCTACGCCGGCCTGTATGTCAGCCGCCACGTCGGCGACGATATCAAGTTCGGCCTGGAGCGCCTGTCGAACATGCTGGCCACGGTGCCGAACGTCGACTACAAGGTCGCGGGCAGCAAGCTGGCCGGCCTGAAAGTGATCGATCGCCCCGCCGAGCACCTGCTGGTGGTCAGCGCCGGCTCGATCGAGCGCAATAACGACATCATCAAGGCGTCGATGAAGTCCAACATGGAGTGGATCAAGCGCACCATGGAAGCCAGCGGCCTGGTTGCAACCGGCCCGATGCGGATCATCTCCACCGAGCTGGGCCGCGAGAACTACACCTTCGATGTCGCCCAGCCGGTGCGCAGGGCTGATGCCGCTGCTGCCACCGATGCCGCTGCTGCCACCGATGCCGCTGCCGCCGCTGCTGCCAGCGATGCGCCGCTCATCGGCCTGAAACTGCAGGGTCCGGTGCAGTACGCGCAGGCCAAGGCAGGCCGCGCCGCAACCGCGTCATACATCGGCTACATGGCCGAGCTGGAGAATGTCCGTAACGCCGTGCGCGCCTGGGCGCTCACCAACGGCTATGAAGTCACGGATCGTCCATACGAGGCCTACAAGAACGGCATCGACGAGGCGTTCACCGAGAACGGCCAGTACGATGTCTACTGGACGCTGAAATAAGCCATGCGGACGGCTGATCCGTCCGCCAGGTGATTCGCTGCGCGCCGCGTCCCTGATGCGGCGCGTTGCGTTTGGGTCCCGGAAAAAAGCAGAGGTTTCGCCGCCCCATGTCGTCTACGCAATCGCAACCGTCGCGTCGCGCTGCCTGGCTGGCCGCCTATGGCGCGCTGTGCGCGGCCGTGGCGATCGGTCTGTCGGCATACGCCGCGCATGGCGCGGAAGGGCTCGCACAATCGCGATTGCAGACGGCCGCAGTGTTCGCGTTCGGTCACGGCGTGGCGCTCGCTGCCCTTGCCCGGGAAACGCGCCGGACGCTCGCTCGCGTCGCGTTTGCGGCACTTTCTCTGGGCGTGTTCCTGTTTTCCGGCAGTCTGGTGCTGAACGTACTGGCGCAATGGCCGACCACGCTGGCGCCGCTCGGCGGCATGCTGCTGATCGCCGGCTGGGTCATGTACGCGATCGATCGACTGCGACGCTGAGGGAAACACCGGATGCCACGCCACGCCCGCGGATTCGACACCGAGGTGGCCTTCGCCCACCTGACGCGCAGCGACCGCGAGCTCGGCGCGTGGATGCGTAAGATCGGACCGATCGCCGTTGATCCGCGCTGGCGCAAACCGTTCGATCCGGTCGATGCGCTGGCGCGCGCGATCCTGTACCAGCAACTCAGCGGCAAGGCCGCGGCCACGATAGTTTCCCGCGTCGAGGTTGCGATCGCGAGCGACCGTTTCCACTGCGACACGCTCGGCCGCTGCGACGATGCCGCAATCCGTGCCTGCGGCGTGTCCGGCAACAAGTTGCTGGCGCTGCGTGACCTCGCATTGCGCGAATCGAGTGGAGAAATTCCCGACCTGCGCCGCATGTCGACGATGGACAACGACGCCATCATCGCCGCGTTGGTGCCGGTGCGCGGCATCGGCCGCTGGACGGTGGAGATGATGCTGATGTTCCGCCTCGGTCGTCCCGACGTGCTGCCGGTCGACGACCTCGGCATCCGCAAGGGTGCGCAGTCCGTGGACAAGCTCGAGGCAATGCCGGCGCCCAAGGCCTTGCTCGAGCGCGGCGAGTGCTGGGGTCCCTACCGCACCTACGCCAGCCTGTACCTGTGGCGGATTGCCGATACCGCGGTCAAGACGAGCACCTCGACCAAACGCGCGCCGACCAAGCGCTCGCAGGACTGACCGCTACGCCGGCGCGGAAGCCGGCGATGCCGCGGGCGTGCGTATGCCGAAGCGTTTTTTCAACCGCAGCGCCGGGCGTTCGACCAAAAACCACGACAATCCAGCCAGCGCCAGCGCCAGCGCGGTCGCCCACGCCATGTTCCGCAGCGGTGTCCCGCCGGGCGCGATGAACTGCTGCACCAGTTGCTGCGACGGCCAGCCGTAGAGATACAGACCATAGGACAAGTCGTTGTGGCGGATCACCGGCAGCCATGGCACGAAGGCCACGAACAGCGTGCCGTAGCACAGCACCAGGAAATACGGGATGTGGAACCACGGGCCGCCGCGCGTGAGCGCGGCCGCGAGCAGCAGCGCAAGCAGGATCCACCATGACAGCCGCACCCGGGCGCGATTGACCCACAGCGTCGTGCCGGTGATGAAGAACGCGGTGCACCAGGCGTAGTCCGCAAGGTAGTCCGGCAGCGGCGCTTGCCATCGCGCCCATGCGTAGCCGCAGGCCATCGTCAGCAACCACAGCGGCGTGTAGCGGCGTGACGTCAGCAGGCCCAGCCAACCGGCGAACATCAGCGCCAGGTACAGCCGCGCCTCGATCGTCAGCGTCCACAGCGAGCCGTTGACCGCGGTGCGCGGCAGCGTCTCGAACACGCCTGGCAGGAAGTATTCGCTCGACGTCAGCGAGGCGTTGACCCAGACGTAGCGCCACACGTCCGGTTGTTGCCAGTAATCCGCGGCCGTCGTCAGCAACGGCCCCAGCACGAAGGCGCTCAGGGCCACGCACACGGCCAGTGCCGGCACGATGCGCAACGCGCGCGAGGCGAGGTAACCGCGGACGGAATTGCGCTGCAGGCTGGCGGCGATCAGGAAGCCGCTGATCACGAAGAAGACATCGACCGCCACGCCGCCGGCGAACTTGAACTGGGTGAGCCGGGTGATGAGATCCTGTCCGCCCGCTGCAGTGATCGCCCAGGCATGGCCATAGATCACCATCCACGCCGCGACCAGACGCATCAGGTTGAAGTTGTTGCGGCCGCCGGTCCACGCATCGGCCAGGCTGGGCGCCGTCCATTGGACCGTCATGGGCACGCCGGTTGCATTGTGGGAACCCAAGGTCCAGGAATGGAAATGAAGTTGCCTTGCGGCCAGTCGCCTTGACCACCAGAGACGATTCTAACCGCGGCGGCGCGATCGCAGTCCGCTGCGGGATGCCGACACGCACGCCGGGACGCGTTGACAACGCTCCACCTCGCACCGCAACATACGCGCCCTGCAGCCTGCCCGGGTGGCGGAATTGGTAGACGCACTAGCTTCAGGTGCTAGCGGGGGCAACTTCGTGGAGGTTCGAGTCCTCTCCCGGGCACCAGGTCGCAGATAAAAACCCTCGCCTCGGCGGGGGTTTTTTGTTTTCGGCAGATGTTGAAGAAGCGACATTGATGGTGCGGACGGCGACTGCACTCGGAGCGATCGCTGCGTCGCCGCTCCACGACGGTGTCAACACGCGCGCCGTGTAACATCGCCGCGATGAGCAGAACTCCAAGCAAGCCCGGCAGCGGTCGCGGCAAGTCATCGGACTCCGGCAAGACCGGCAAACGCGGCTCTGCCGCCGGGAAACCCGCACGCGGCGGCCATGAATCGACGCCGCGCCCGCCATGGATGCCGGAGCCGACGCGCGGCAGTGCCGCGCATGCGGATGCGCCGGCACCCCAGCCGCACAAGCCAGCGGCCGGTCTGCACGATCCGCAGGGCGCGCGCGAGGCGCAACGCTACGAGCAGCCGATTGCCAGCAGGGAGATGATCCTGCAGGTGCTGACGGCCAACGACGGCCCGATGGACGCCGACGCGCTGGCACAAAAACTGGCACTGACCGCACCGGATCGTTTCGACGCGCTCTCCAAGCGGCTCGGGGCGATGTTGCGCGACGGCCAGCTGCTGCAGAACCGCCGCGGCGGGTACGCCCCAGCCGAGCGCATGGACCTGATCGCCGGCAACGTGATCGCCAATCCCGATGGCTTCGGTTTCCTGCGTCCGGACAAGGGCGGCGGCGATGATCTGTTCCTGCCGCCATTCGAGATGCGCAAGGCGATGCACGGCGACCGCGTGCTCGCCAGCGTCACCGGCATGGACCGGCGCGGACGTCGCGAGGGCGCAATCGTCGAGGTCCTGGAACGTCGGCTCAACCGTTTGATCGGGCGATACACGGTCGAGGCCGGCATCGGCTACGTGGTACCCGATGATCGCCGCATCCAGCGCAACGTGCTGATTCCGCCGGACGCGGTTCTCGCTGCGAAACCCGGACAGCTGGTGGTGGCCGAGATCACGACTCCGCCGACCGCGCAGCGTCCGCCAATCGGCAAGGTGTTGGCCGTGCTCGGCGACAAGCTGACCGCGTCGCTGGCGGTCGAGGCCGCGATCCACGGCCACGATATTCCGCATGAATTCCCGCAGGCGGTGCTCGACCAAGCCACCGCGGTACCGCTGACGGTCGATGCTGCCACCGTTGCCGCGCGTGTCGATCTGCGCGCGCTGCCGCTGGTCACCATCGACGGCGAGGACGCCAAGGACTTCGACGACGCGGTGTATTGCGAACCCAACCGCGACGGCTTTCGCATGGTGGTGGCGATCGCCGACGTTTCGCACTACGTACCGCCGGCCACGCCATTGGACGAGGAAGCGCAAAAGCGCGCGACTTCGGTATACTTCCCCGGTTTCGTGGTGCCAATGCTGCCGGAGACCCTTTCCAATGGCATCTGCTCGCTGAATCCGCACGTTGACCGGCTGTGTTTTGTCTGCGATATGCAGGTGAACCGTGACGGCGAGGTCACGCGCTCGGAGTTCTACGAGGCGGTGATGAACTCACATGCGCGCCTGACCTACACCCAGGTGTGGAATGCGGTCGGCGACGGCATTCCGGAAGAAGATCGCGGGCAGGCGCTGGCGTTCATCGGATCATTGCTGCCGCAGGTGCAGCGCCTGCACCAGCTGTTCCAGGTGCTGGCGAAAGCACGGCAGAAGCGCGGCGCGATCGAGTTCGAGTCGTCCGAAGTGCGTTTTGTGCTCGGCCCGCAGGGCGAGGTCACCCAGGCCGGGATGCTGCAACGCAACGACGCGCACAAGCTGATCGAGGAATGCATGATCGCGGCCAATGTCGAGGCCGCGAAATACCTGATCGACAAACAGATCCCGGCACCATTCCGCATCCACGACCGGCCGCCGGAACAGAAATACACCGACCTGCTCGAGTTCCTCACCGAATTCAAGCTGCGGATGCCGCCCTGGAGCAAGGTGCAGCCGCGCGATTTCACCGAACTGCTGAAGACGATCCGCGAGCGCCCGGATGCCGCGTTGCTGGAATCGGTATTGCTGCGCAGCCAGTCGCTGGCGGTGTATTCGCCAGACAACATCGGCCACTTCGGCCTGGCACTGACGGCTTACGCGCATTTCACTTCGCCGATCCGGCGCTATCCCGACCTGCTGGTGCATCGCGCGATCAAGCACGGGCTCGCCGGCGGCAACGCCGACAACTTCAAATATTCGGCGCATGCGATGGCGGCGCTGGCGCTGCAGTGCTCCGAGCGCGAGCGCCGTGCCGACGAGGCCGAGCGCGAGGTCGACGAGCGCTACCGCGCGGCCTGGATGGAGCAGCACGTCGGCGGCGAGTTCGACGGCACGATCAGCGGCGTCACCAGCTTCGGCCTGTTCGTCGAACTGGACGATTCCAAGGTCAACGGCCTGGTGCACGTGACCCAGCTGTCCAATGACTTCTACCATTTCGATCCGATCCGCAAGACATTGACGGGCGAGCGTCGTGGCCGCCAATATCGCCTCGGCGACCGGGTGCGGATCGTGGTGCTGAAGGCCAGCCTCGAGGAACGCAAGATCGATTTCCGTTTGGTCGAGGAGCGTTCCACCGAGGCGGCTGGTGAAAAGGCGTCGACGCCGCGCGGGCAGCCGGCGAAGCGGAAGAAAGCGAGGTACTGAGCGTCCGACAGGCTCCGCTCCCTAAAGGCAAAATAGCCGCATGAGCAAACAAGGTCAGTGGATCGTCGGGATCAATGCGGTCGCGTCATCGGTCGAGCACGACGCCGACAACGTGCGTGAGGTGTTGATCGAGGCCGGCGCGAAGAACCCGCGTCTGGGCGAGATCGAGACCAATGCGCGCCGCGTCGGCGTTGAGGTGCGTCGGGTTGCGCAGCAGGCGCTGGACGGCGTCGCCGGCGGCGTGCGCCACCAGGGTGTGGTCGCGCGCTACGCCGCCGCGAAAACCTGGGACGAGCACGAGTTGCCGGCGCTGGTCGAGGCCGCCAGCGGCCGCGCCCTGCTGCTGGTGCTCGACGGCGTGCAGGATCCGCACAACCTCGGCGCCTGCCTGCGCAGCGCCGCCGCGGCCGGCGTCACTGCCGTCGTCATTCCCAAGGACAAGGCGGTGCAGGTCAACGCCACCGTGCGCAAGACCTCGGCCGGGGCCGCCGACAGCATCCCGGTGATCCGCGCGACCAACCTGGCGCGTTGCATGCGCGAGCTGCAGCAGCTCGGCGTGTGGATCTACGGGCTTGCCGGCGAAGCACAAGCTTCGTTGTATGCGATCGACCTGAAGGGCAACGTCGCGCTGGTACTGGGTGGCGAGGCCGACGGCCTGCGCCGGCTGACGCGTGAGCATTGCGACCAGCTGGTCAGGATTCCGATGCCGGGCGACACCGAGAGCCTCAACGTCTCGGTGGCGACAGGCGTGACGCTGTTCGAGGCCGTGCGGCAACGGCAAGCCTGATCATCATCGCAAGGGAGAAAGACGATGTCGCTGAATCTGGCGTGGTACGACTGGACCGGCATCGCCGGCACACTGATGGTACTGGCCGCGTTCTTCCTGCTGCAGGCCGGCCGCCTATCGGGCACCGGCATCGTCTACCAGCTGCTCAACCTGTTCGGCGCCGGTGGTGTGCTGTTGTCGCTGCTCGGCAAGTTCAACGTTTCGGTGTTCCTGCTCGAATCGGTGTGGGTGCTGATCAGCGTGTATGGCATCGCACGTTCGTTGAAGTCGCGGCGGGCGTCGTCCCTGTAGGAGCGCCCCATGGGCGCGATCGCTCTTGATCATGTCCTCCACGCCAACGGCATCG
This sequence comes from Luteimonas sp., assembly GCA_035543275.1. Lineage (GTDB taxonomy): Bacteria > Pseudomonadota > Gammaproteobacteria > Xanthomonadales > Xanthomonadaceae > Cognatiluteimonas. The sequence continues at coordinate 14,015 of DASZZT010000126.1, forward strand.
CGCCCATGGGGCGCTCCTACAACGGCTGGGGCCACGCATTGGCAACCTTGCAGAACACCTGCGCGGTCCGCTCGGCGTCGTATACCGCCGAGTGTGCATCGGCGCTGCTCCATTCCAGACCGGCCGCCTGCACCGCGCGTGCCAGCACGGTTTGCCCATAGGCCACGCCGCCCAGCGTCACCGTGTCGAACACGCTGAAGGGATGGAACGGGTTGCGCTTGTGCTGCACGCGCGCAACCGCAGCGTTGAGGAAATTGAGGTCGAAATGGGCGTTGTGCCCGACCAGGATCGCGCGCTGGCAGCCGTGCTTGCGCACCGCCGCACGCACTGCGGCGAAGATGTGATCCAGCGCTTCTTTCTCCGGCTTGGCCATGCGGAACGGGTGGTCGATGATGATGCCGGTGATTTCCAGCGATTTCGGATCGATCTCGGTGCCCGGTGCCGGTACCACATGCGCACTGGTGACCTCGCCGGGAACGTAATGGCCCTCGGCGTCGAGATCGATCGGAATCGCCGCGATCTCGAGCAGCGCATGGCGGTTCCAGTCAAAGCCGCCCGTCTCCACGTCGACGACCACGGGCAGGTAGCCGCGGAAGCGCTCGCACATCCTGCGCGGCGGCGTGGCGTTGACTGCGTTGTTGTCGACCTGCGTCATCGCGCAAGCCTAGCAGAGCGCAGCGTTCCGCCATGGCCGTTCTGAGGGAGTGACGCGGCACGCGGCTGCATGGTGGCCGCTAAAATGGCGACATGTTGCTCAATATTGCCGCCTATCACTTCGTCGAAGTGGATGATCCGCAGGCACTCGCCGCGCCTGCAACCGCTGATGGATGGCACGACGTGACTCAGACCGCAATGCCGGCAGCGTGCCCCGACGCCCACGCCCACTGGAAGTTGTAACCGCCAAGCCAGCCGGTGACATCGACCACCTCGCCGATGAAATACAGACCCGGCACGCGCCGCGATTGCATCGTCGTCGATGACAATTCATCGGTATCGACGCCACCGAGCGTGACTTCCGCGGTGCGATAACCCTCGGT
>DASZZT010000127.1:0-17651 GCA_035543275.1 Luteimonas sp.
CCGATACCTTCGCCGATCGACAACGCATCGTCGTCGGCATACGCCGGCACCCCACGCGCCTGCGCTTCGTCAAGCAACGCGATCAGCGCGGGGTTGGCTTCTTCCGCGGCCATTGCACGCAACGTGCTCAGCGCCGAATCCTGATCCCACGCCGCCGCATGACCGGGTGCATGCCAACCACCGGTGGCCACATCGGGCTGCAGCGCATGCAGGCTGGCGAGCCAGGCCCATTCGTTGGCTTCGGCCGCGGTGTAGAGCTGGTCGGGTGGCGCTGCGAACGCCAGCGACGCGCCGCTGGCATGCCGTCGCACCACGACTGCCGCTTGCGGCCAGCCGATTGTTTCGCGCACTCGGTCAATGCGGATACGCCAGGCCGTCAGCAGCGCCTCGTCGAGCCGCAAGCCGCGCATGGTTTCGAGCGCGGCGCCGGTGCCGTCGAAGTACAGGTTGCTGCCAGTCAGCCGGCGCGACTCGTCGTAGGGAAGCTCGCTCGACATCACTTGCTCGACATCACTCGCTCAAACATCGGTGGACAGCCCGACTCAGTCGTTGGCTTCGCGTTCGAAACGCAGGCCGCGTTCGTCGCGCACCACGCCTTCCATCACCGCGTCGAGGGCCTCGTCCAGCATCGGCTCCAGCACGGGCGTTTCGACCCGCTCGACCGGCCTGAATGCTTCGCCTTCCGGCTGGAACTTGATGATCTGCTTCCACGAACGCACCAGCGCATCGGCGAACACCAGGATCAGGTCGCCCGGCTGGCCCATGCGCAAGGCCGCGTCGATCGCCTGCTGCTCGTCGGGGATGATCGAGATCGCCGCTTCCGCCACGCCTTGCGCCCGCAACGCCTTGGCGATGATGCGCGGCACTTCGTCGCCATCGCGGCCGCGCAGCGAATCGTCGCGACGACTGATGTAATGGTCGAACTTGCCGGCGACCGCTGTTGCTATCGCGCGCAAATCCTCGTCGCGGCGATCACCGGGCCCGGCCAGCACGACGATCCGCCGACCGGTCACGTCCAGCCGCTGCGCCAGGTCGGCCATCACCGCGACCGCATGCGCGTTGTGGCCGTAGTCCATCAGCACCTTGAACGGATGCTCGCTGTAGACGTTCATCCGCCCGGGCGCCTGGAAGAACGTGGTGTCGAACGTGCGCAGGCCGTGGCGGATCGGATCGAGCTTGATCCCGAGCGAGAACGCCATCGCCGCGGCCACCATCGCGTTCTGCACGTTGTGCAGGGCGCGACCTTCGAGCGTCGCCGGGATCAGGTGGGTCCACAGCAACGGGATGTGGCTGCCCTTGTCGTACAGCGTGATCATGTGGCCGTTGATGCCCGCTTCCAGCGCGCAGGCGCGGCCACCGGCGCGGATGTGCTCGCGCACCAGCGGATGCGAGGGATTCATGGTGACGTAGCAGATCACCTTGGCGTCGGTGTAGCCGGACATCTTCAGCACGTTCGGATCGTCGGCGTTCAGCACCGCGCACTCCTTCGCCACTTCCACCACGATGCGCTTGATCTGGGCCAGTTGCTCCAGGGTATCGATGCCTTTCAAACCGAGGTGGTCGGACTGCACGTTCAACACTGCACCGACGTCGACCTGCGGCACGCCCATGCCCGACCGCAACAGCCCGCCGCGCGCGGTTTCCAGCACCGCCAGGTCGATCTGCGGGTCCGACAGCACCATCCGCGCCGACACCGGACCGGTCATGTCGCCTTCGACGGTGCGCTGGCCGTCGATGTAGACGCCGTCGGTGGTGGTCAGGCCCGGCGTGTAGCCGGCCATCTTGGCGATGTGCGCCAGCATGCGCGCGGTGGTGGTCTTGCCGTTGGTGCCGGTGATCGCGGCGATCGGCACCCGCGACGGCGTGCCCGGCGGGAACAGCATGTCGATCACCGGGCCCGCTGCATCGCGCGGCGTGCCCTCGCTCGGCGCGATGTGCATGCGGAAGCCGGGCGCGGCGTTGATCTCGCAGATTCCACCGCCGCTGGACTTGTAGCTTTCGGCGATGTTGGGCGAGATGAAATCGACGCCGCCGACGTCCAGGCCGATCGCGCGTACCGCGCGCACCGCCATGTCGCGATTGTCGGGATGGATGATGTCGGTGACGTCGGTCGCGGTGCCGCCGGTTGAGAGGTTGGCGGTGGAGCGCAGCGGCACCACTTCGCCGTCCTTCGGGATCGATGCGGCGACGTAGCCGGCGCGTTCCAGCATCAGCTCCGCTTGCGCGTCCAGCTCGAGCCGGGTCAGCACTTTTTCATGGCCGACGCCGCGACGCGGATCCTGGTTGACGATCTCGACCAGTTCGGCGACGGTACTGCGACCATCGCCGACCACATGCCCGGGCGTGCGCCTGGTCGCGGCGATCAGTTCGCCATTGATCACCAGCAGCCGGTGATCGTCGCCACCGACGAAGGTTTCTACGATGACCGAGGGCGAATGCTCGCGCGCCGCAGCGAATCCTGCGCGGACTTCATCGTCGCCGGAAATATTGATGGTGATGCCGCGGCCGTGGTTGCCGTTGTAGGGCTTGGTCACCACCGCGCCGAGCTTGCGCGCAGCGCGCAACGCGCCGTTGGCGTCCCTGACCAGTTCCTGGCGAGGCACCGGCAGGCCGAGCGAGCCGAGGATCTTGTTGGTTTCCTCCTTGTCGCTGGCCAGTTCCACTGCGATGTGCGGAGTGCGCCCGGTCACCGTGGCCTGGATGCGCTGCTGGTATTTGCCGTGGCCCAGTTGCACCAGCGACTGCTGGTTCAGGCGCAACCACGGGATGTCGCGTTCTTCCGCCGCGCGCACCAGCGAAGCCGTCGACGGGCCGAGCGCGCGGCGTTGCGCGTAGCGGATGAAGTCGTCGCGCGCCGTATCCCAGTTCCAGTCGTCGGCTTCCGGGCCTGCGCGCAATTCCGCCGGCAACAGCGAGTCGAGCAGTTTCAGGCCCAGTTCGCCGGCGGCGATGCCTTCCTCGCGCTGCGCGTACTCGTACACCACCGAATACACGCCGGGGCGATCGTCGCTGATGCTGCGGGTGCGGCCGAAGGTGACGTCCTCGCCGGCGACGTTCTGCAATTCGATCGCGACGTGTTCCAGCACGTGCCCGAGCCAGGTGCCCTGATCCTCGCGCATGCGCCGGATAAAGCCGCCAGGTTCGCGATACGAACAACCGTGATCGGCAAGGCCGGGCAATGCCGCGACCAGGCCATCGACGAACGCGGCGCCGAGACGACCGGTGGGCCAGGCTTCCAGCGCGCCGAGATCCAGTTCCAGCCGGATCACCGGGAAATGCGCATGCAGCGATGGGCCGACGTAGACGGAGCGTTCGAGTATGCGCATGACGAGCCTCACTTCATGTCTTGGTGACCGCCAGTGAACCGGCGGAGGCTTTGCGGGTATGCAGGTTGAACGTGGCGCCGGCGATCAGGATATGCACCTTGAGTCCCAGCAGGCACACCGGCTGGTCCTCGCCGGCCTGGTCCATCGACGAGAACTGCAGGTCGCCGGCATCGACCACGGTGACGGTGCCGCTGCCTTCGACTTCGAGCGTGTTGTCCGGGCGGATGAATGCAGCGGTGTCTTCATCCAGACCGATGCCGACCGCGAACGGGTTGTAGGCCAGCGCGGCGAGCAGGCGGCCGAGGCGGTCGCGCTCGCGGAAATGCTGGTCGATGATGAAACGATTGGTCAGGCCCAGGCCCGGCGCCAGGCGCACGCTGCCGGCGGTCGGCGATCCGCCTTCCTTGCCGAACGCGATCATGTGCTCGCTGAGGATGCTGGCGCCGGCGCTGGTGCCGCCGACGTGCACGCCGTGGGCGTTGCGGGTGCGGATCAGCTTCGCGATCGGGGTACCGCCGAGTATGGTCGTGATGCGCAACTGGTTACCGCCGGTGAAGAAGATGCCGCTGGCCTGCTCGAGGCGGGCCAGGCGGCTGTCCTCGTCGGTGTCGCGGCGGGTGTCGAAATCCATCGCCGTGACCCGGCCGGCGCCGAGCTGGGAAAACAGTTGTTCGTAAAGCGCACCGGTATCGGCCAGCTGGCTGGCCGTCGGGATGACCACGATATCGGCCTCGCTCCCGCCGCAGAGCTGGACGAAACGCTGCAAAATTCTGGGATCGCTCAGCTTCTGCTCGGCACCGCCAATCGGAACGATCCAGCCCCGCTGCTCACCGTCGGGGGTCCTGCTTGGGCACATTCGTGGCTCCGGGCCGTGCTGAATCAATTTTTCAAAATAGCATGGCCCTCGAAAACACCACGGCAGCCTGCGGAATCGCCGCCGATGGCGTCAAACGCCGACTTGCAGCGCTCGTCAGCTGGCGGCAATGCGCTGCGTGGCGGCAACGAAGGCGTCGAGTTTCTCGCGCGCCGCGCCCGAAGCGATGGCCTCGCGTGCGAGAACGAGTCCGCGGTCGATGTTGTCCACCACGCCGGCCGCGTACAGCGCCGCGCCGGCGTTGAGCACGACGATATCGCGCGGCAGTCCCGGCTGGTTGGACAGCGCTTCGAGCAGCATCGCCTTGGATTCGAGCGCGTCGGCGACGCGCAGGTTGCGGCTGGCGGCCATGGCGATGCCGAAGTCCTCCGGATGCACCTCGTACTCGCGCACCACCCCGTCGCGCAGTTCGCCGACCAACGTCGCCGCGCCGAGAGAGATCTCGTCCATGCCGTCGCGGCCCCACACCACCAGTGCGCGCTGCGCGCCCAGTTCCTGCAGCACGCGCACCTGGATGCCGACGAGGTCCGGATGGAATACGCCCATCAGGATGTTCGGGGCATTGGCCGGATTGGTCAGCGGGCCGAGGATGTTGAACAGTGTGCGCACGCCCATTTCCTTGCGCACCGGCGCGACCATCTTCATCGCCGGATGGTGCACCGGCGCGAACATGAAACCGATGCCGCATTCGGCGATGCATTGCGACACCTGCTCGGGCTGCAGTTCGATCGCTGCACCCAGCGCTTCCAGCACGTCAGCGCTGCCCGACTTCGACGACACGCTGCGGTTGCCGTGCTTGGCGACCCTGGCGCCGGCGGCGCCCACAACAAACATGCTTGCGGTGGAGATATTGAACGTATGCGCGCCATCGCCGCCGGTGCCGACGATGTCGACCAGGTGGGTGCGGTCGGCAACCTCGACCGGGCGCGCGAACTCGCGCAGCACCGTCGCCGCACCGGCGATCTCGCCGACGGTTTCCTTCTTCACGCGCAGGCCAGTGAGGATCGCAGCAGTCATCGTCGGCGACACCTCGCCGCGCATGATCATGCGCATCAGCGCGACCATCTCGTCGTGGAAGATCTCGCGATGCTCGATCGTGCGCTGCAGGGCTTCTTGCGGGGTGATGGGCATGTCGGAGTCCGTAGGGCGGGTCTTGACCCGCCGGATGTCACGCGATGGCGGGTCAAGACCCGCCCTACATTACCGGTCCAGGAAATTCTTCAACAACGCATGCCCATGCTCGGTCAGGATCGACTCGGGATGGAATTGCACGCCCTCGACCGGATGTTCCTTGTGGCGCAGGCCCATGATTTCATCGAACGAACCATCGGCGTTGTCGGTCCACGCGGTGATCTCCAGGCAGTCCGGCAACGTCTCCCGCGACACCACCAGCGAGTGGTAGCGCGTCGCCTCGTACCCATCCGGCAGTCCGGCGAACACGCCGCGCCCTTCATGGCGGATGCGCGAGGTCTTGCCGTGCATGATCGTCTTCGCGCGGATTACATCGCCACCGTAGGCCTGGCCGAGGCTCTGGTGGCCCAGGCACACGCCGAGGATCGGCACGCGTGCGCCGAGCTGCCGGACTACATCCACCGACACCCCCGCCTCGTTCGGCGTGCACGGCCCCGGCGAGATCACGATCCGCTCCGGCGCCAGCGCCTCGATCTGCGCCACGGACAGCTCGTCGTTGCGCACCACCTTCACCTCCGCCCCCAACGTCTGCAGGTACTGCACGAGGTTGTAGGTGAAACTGTCGTAGTTGTCGATCATCAACAGCACGATGGACTCCGGCAGCGGTCGGCGCCGCGCGATGGGATGGGCAATCTACCGGTGAGCGACGCGGCCGGCAAACCGCAGCGCTACTCACGCAGCGCGCAGGCTCACGCGCACAGCCCCGGGGCATTATCCATGAGCGCGATGCGGCCGTCGTGGCGCACCACGATCGCGCCGTCCTTGCCGTTGTCGGCGTGGTCGACGCTGTGCCCCTCCTCCTTCAGCCGTTGGCGATGAAGCCCGTGGTGTGGATCATCTTCGACCAACAGAATACGCATTACGGCCTCGCTGCAAAGCGCGCAAAAGAAAAACCCCGCCGGTTGTTCGCCGGCGGGGCAATGATGGACTGGCATCGCGACGCCATGCGCTCACCTCCGATGGCGCGTCCAGCGGATGCAGCGGCCGGCATGATTGTGTCGAGAGCAACGGCGATGGTGCCGTCCGTGGTGCCGAATTGCGGGCTGGGTGATGTGTTGGACATCACCGTTGATGGCGCGGACGACCTGCGCCGGAGAGGGCGGTGGTGGCGGCAACGGCGGCAGGGGGGGCAAGGGCGGCAAGGCGAACGCGGATCCAGCCGTCAAGGCCAGGCCGAGACCGAGCAAGTTGAGGCGAATTTTCATCGCAAACTCCTTCAATAGTTGAGGGTGACATCGGTGGGGCGCGGGTTCCCCATCGCCCCGACACCGTGACCCCGTCCGTGTCCACGGAGTGTGTGGATCGGAGCGCCGCTTCCCCCTCCCGCAAACGGGAAAGGGAGTCAGGTCATCGCGCGTCAAAGGCCCCTCGCCGCCTCAGCCACCGCCCGAAACAACGCGCGTCCCTTGCTCATCGTCTCCTCCCACTCCTTCTCCGGATCGGAGTCGTGGACGATCCCCGCGCCGGCCTGCACATGCAGTTTTCCGTCCTGGATCACGGCGGTGCGGATCGCGATCGCGGTGTCGGCGTCGCCGTGCCAGCCGAGGTAGCCGATGCTGCCGGCGTAGACGTTGCGCTTGATCGGCTCCAGTTCGCGGATCACTTCCAGCGCGCGGATCTTCGGCGCGCCGCTGACGGTGCCGGCCGGGAACGTCGCGCGCAGCACGTCGGCGTAACTCAGGCCGGCCTTCAACTTGCCGGTGACTTCGCTGACGATGTGCATGACGTGGCTGTAGCGCTCGATCACGAACTGCTCGCCGACTTCGACCGTGCCCGGCTCGCTGACCTTGCCGACGTCGTTGCGGCCCAGATCGATCAGCATCAGGTGCTCGGCGCGCTCCTTCGGGTCGGCCAGCAGTTCGGCTTCGAGCGCGGCGTCTTCTTCCGGCGTCTTGCCGCGCGGGCGGGTGCCTGCGATCGGGCGCACGGTGACCACGCCGTCCTGCAATCGCACCAGGATTTCCGGCGACGAGCCGACCACCTGCATGTCGCCGACATCGAGGAAGTACATGTACGGCGACGGATTCAACGCCCGCAGCGCGCGATAGACATCGACCGGGCGCGCGTGGAACGGCACGCTCAGGCGCTGCGACAGCACCACCTGGAAGATGTCGCCAGCGGCGATGTATTCCTTCGATTTCTCGACCGCGGCGATGAAACCTTCGCGGGTGAAGCCGGAAACGAAGTGGCTTTCGTCGAGCGCCGCCGGCAGCAGCGTTTCCGGATAACCGGCGCCAGCGTGGCGCAGACGATGGGTGAGTTCGTCGAGGCGGCGGTTGGCGCGCGCCCAGGCCTGCGGCTCGCGCGGGTCGGCGTGCACGATCAGGTACAGCCGGCCCTTGAGGTTGTCGAACACCGCGACCTCCTCGCTGAGCATCAGCAGGATGTCGGGCGTGCCGAGTTCGTCAGGCTTGTCGCCACCGGCCAGCCGCGGCTCGATGTACTGGATGCACTCGAAGCCGAACCAGCCGACCAGGCCGCCGGTGAAGCCGGGCAATCCTTCCAGTTTCGGCACCGAATGCAGCGTGCGCAGGCGCTCGACTTCGGCGAACGGATCTTTGATGTCGCGCGCCTCGACCAGCTCGCCGTGTTCAGTCACATACAGCGTGTTGCCGGCGAACGCGTACACGCGTTTGGCCGGCAGGCCGATGATCGAATAGCGGCCGAAGCGCTCGCCGCCTTCGACCGATTCGAACAGGTAGGTATGCGGGCCGTCGGCGAGCTTGAGGTAGACCGAGAGCGGCGTGTCGAGGTCGGACAGAACCTCGCGCACCACCGGGATGCGGGTGTGGCCGTCAGCGGCGTGTTGCTGGAAGCGTTCTTGCGAGTGTGCGGAGGTGTTCACGCGGCATTTCCTTCGAAGACAACGACGGGGCGGAGGTGACGACAGCAACATGCCATGTAACGGCACGCCACCATCGCCAACCCGGCACCTGGGTTGCACGTCCGACGCGGAAGGAATGCGGGTTCGCCCGGAACATCATGCAGCAACTGTAGCGGTTCCCCGCAGCAGCGGACAACCCGGCGGCAGGTGCATGCGCAGGCGCCGCGGCACGCAGTCGATGCGGAAGCGCGTCGATTCCACCGGTTCGCCATCGAGGTTGAGGATGAGCGGCTGCGGCGCCGCGATCTCGACCCACGGCACCCGCGCGCGCACCGCGACCTGTTCCAGTGCGGCGTGCCTTCCTTCGGTCAGCAGCGTGGCGACCGTGGCGCCGACTTCGCCGGTCAGCTCCGGGATGACGGTGACGTCGAGCAAGCCGTCGTCGACCAGCGCGTCCGGGCACAAGGCCTGGCCACCGCCGGCCTGACGGCCGTTGCCGAGGCCGAGCGCGATGCAGTCGCCGCTCCAGCCGAACTCCGGTCCGTGCAGCGCTACGCACACCGGATCGATCCGGCCGAGCCTGGCAATGCCGGTGATGACGTAGGCAAGGCCGCCGAGCATGTGCTTGAGTCCTTCGCTGGTCTCGAGCGTCACCTCGGTGCCGAAGCCGCCGCTGGCGAGGTTGGCGCACCAGTGTTCGCCCCGATCGCTGGCGACCTTGAGCAGGTCGATCGCAGCCGCGGGCTGCGTCCGGATCAGTTCCAGCGCCTCCAGCGGCGTGAACGGCAGCTGCGCGGCGGTGGCGAAATCGTTGCCGGTGCCCAGCGGCACCAGCCCGAGCGAGGGCAGCGCAGCGGCGGATGCATCGCGATGCGCGAGCGTGGTCGCGACCTCGCTGAGGGTGCCGTCGCCGCCGGCGGCGATCACGGTATCGACGCCGTCGTCGATCGCGCGCGCGACGTAGCGCTCGGCATCGCCGGGCTCCCAGGTGACACGCACGCTCAGGCGCACGCCGCGCTGGCGCAGGATCGCGACCGCATCACGCAAGGGTTCATCGGCGGCGGACTTGCCGTTGAGGATCAGTCGCCAGCGTGGGGTGGAACGGCCAAGCATGGCGCGCAGGCTAGCGGGATGCGCCCGCGATGGCCGTGAATGTCATACCGCCGTCATCCGCGCAGGCCGATGCCAGCGATGACGTCGGCCTTTTTCTTTGCGGCATCAGCGGCGTGCAGCGGCGACCGCAGCCTTCATCTGGCCGATGACCGCCGCGTAGTCGGGATGGCCGAAGATCGCCGAGCCGGCGACGAAGGTGTCGGCGCCGGCGGCCGCGATCGCGCCGATGTTGTCGGGCTTGACGCCACCGTCGACCTCCAGGCGGATCGCCCTGCCGCTGCGGTCGATCATCTCGCGCACGATGCGCAGCTTGTCGAGCGTCGAAGCAATGAAACTCTGCCCGCCGAAGCCGGGATTGACCGACATCAGCAGCACCAGGTCGAGGTCGCCCAGCACCCAGTCGAGCACGTCCACCGGCGTGGCCGGATTGAGCACCAGCCCGACGCGGCAACCGTGGGACTTGATCAGCTGGATGCTGCGATGCACGTGGTTGCTGGCTTCGGGATGGAAGCTGATATCGGTGGCGCCGGCGTTGGCGAAATCGGGAATGATGCGATCCACCGGCTCGACCATCAGGTGCACGTCGATCGGTGCGGTGACACCGTGCTTGCGCAATGCCTCGCACACCAGCGGGCCGATGGTGAGGTTGGGGACGTAATGGTTGTCCATCACGTCGAAGTGCACCCAGTCGGCGCCGGCCTTGAGGACGTTGTCGACTTCCGCGCCGAGGCGGGCGAAATCGGCAGAAAGGATCGAAGGGGCGATGACGGTGGTTTGCATGTCTGCTCTCAGCGGGAATTCACTCAGGATTTGCGCTTGCGCAGCGTCTGGATCCGATCGTAGGCGGCATTGATCTCACGCGCGCGGGCCTCGGCCTGGCGGCGTAGTTCATCGGCGACACCGACGAGCTTGTCGGGATGGTACTGGCCGATCAGGCGGCGCCAGGCGAGGTCGACTTCGGCATCGCTGGCGTCCTGGGTCAGGCCGAGCACGCGATACGGTTGGTCGCGATTGCCCCTGAACCAGTCCGCGTCGAACGCATGGCCGATCAGCAACCCGACCAGCCCGCCGAGCAGTGGATTGCCGCGTAGCAGCAGTGCGCCGGCGATCGTCCCCAACAATTTGCCGTACCAACGCTTCATGCGCGCAGTTTACAGGCCGCGGCGCGGCGCACGGCTTACACTAGCCGGCCTGTCCGTTTCTGCTGGACGATCCCGCTGGACCCGCGCTTGGCGACCACCCTGCTTTCCTCCGACCTGCCCGGCCTGACGTTGCGTCATCGCGGCAAGGTGCGCGACGTGTTCGAGCTGCCTGCCGACGGCGGCGAACCGAAGCTCCTCATCGTCGCTACCGACCGCCTCAGTGCGTTCGACGTGGTGTTGCCCGACCCGATCCCCGGCAAGGGCGAGATGCTGTGCCAGATCAGCAATTTCTGGTTCGAGCAGACCGCGCACATCGTGCCCAACCACCTGACCGGCATCGCGGTCGCCAGCGTGTTGCCGGCGGGCGTCGATGCGACGCTGTATGCAAAGCGCGCGGTGGTGACCAAAAAGCTCAAGCCGGTGCCGGTCGAGGCGATCGCACGCGGCTATCTCATCGGCAGCGGCTGGAAGGATTACCAGCGCACCGGCCGCGTCAGCGGCATCACGTTGCACGACGGCCTGCAGCAGGCCGAACAGTTGCCGCAGCCGATCTTCACCCCGTCGACCAAGGCCGCGGTCGGCGACCACGACGAGAACATCGACTTCGACACGATGGTGCGCGAGGTCGGTGCCGACCTGGCCGAGCAGGTGCGCGACGCCACGTTGCGGCTGTATACGTTCGCGCGCGATTACGCCGCGCAGTGCGGGATCCTGCTCGCGGACACCAAGTTCGAATTCGGTACCGACGCCGACGGCCGCCTGTATGTGATGGACGAAATGCTGACGCCGGATTCGTCGCGCTACTGGCCGGCCGACGAGTATCAGGTCGGGATCAGTCCACCGAGCTATGACAAGCAGTTCGTGCGCGATTACCTGGAGACGCTGGACTGGGACAAGACCGCGCCCGGCCCGAATCTGCCAGCGGAGGTGATCGCACGCACGCGTGCGAAGTATGCAGAGGCACTGCAGAAACTCGCCGGCATCACTGTCGATTGAAGCCGCGTCGATTGAGGAGACCGCAATGAGCTCAACCGTCGAACGTCCGATCGACCGCTGGTTCGCCAGTTATTCCAGTCACCACCAGAATCCAGCCAACCAGGCAATCCACGTGTTCGCCGTGCCGCTGATCCTGTGGAGCGTGATCGCGCTGCTGTGGTGCATCCCGGTCGTCGGCACCTGGTTCCGCCCGGGGTTGTGGGGGGCGCTGGCGATGTTCTTTGCCTGGACGTTCTATTACCGCGCCTCGCGCAAACTCGGCTACGGCATGCTGGTGGTTTTCGTGGTGCTGGCGTGGCTGACGCGCTGGCTGCACGACACACTTGGCACGCAGCAACTGCTCTACCTCGCCATCGCAATTTTCGTGGCCGCCTGGATTGCGCAATTCATCGGCCACAAGATCGAACGCAAGAAGCCCAGCTTCCTCACCGACCTCACCTACCTGCTGATCGGCCCGGCCTGGGTGCTGGCGAAGCTGTATCGCAAGCTCGGCTGGTCCTATTAATTTCGCTTTCGCTTCTAGAAACCTGCAGCCGTCAACGATGCATGCAGACCCGTAGGGCGGCGCACAGGATGTGCGCCGTTTTTCGACCGAGCCATGGATGGCGAGTCGAAAAATCCCCGCGTCAATGAAACGGCCGGTTTGCTGTGTCGGGGAAAGCCGCTTTCTTTTGGTTACTTATCTTTGCGGCGGCAAAGAAAAGTGACCCGCCCGCGGAGCGGGTGGTAGCTCTTGAGCAACAGGCCAAAGTCGCTGGATTCCCGCCTTCGCGGGAATGACGAGAAAAAAACCATGCCCCTGCGCGACCTCGCCCTCGTCCTGATCATCTGCATCGTCTGGGCCGTCAACTTCCTAACCTCCGCATTCGCCCTGCGCGAGATCCCGCCGTTCCTGTTCACCGCAGTGCGGCTGGCGATCCTGGCGCTCGCGCTCGGCGCGTTCGTCAAGCTACCGCCGCGCGGGCAATGGTCGCGCCTGATCGCGGTTGCGCTGTGCAACGGCGTCCTGCATTTCGGCCTGAGCTTCTGGGCGTTGCAGCTGGCCGGCAACCTGTCGTCACCGGCGATCGTGATGCAAAGCTATGTCCCGATGGCCGCGCTACTGGCGTGGTGGTGGCTCGACGAACGCTTCGGCTGGCGCACTGCACTGGCGATCACGCTGAGTTTCGCTGGTGTGCTGGTGCTCGGCTTCGACCCGCTGGTGCTGCAGCAGCCGGCGTCGCTCGTGCTGATGCTGGTGTCGGCGTTGTTCCTCGCCATCGGCACGGTGTTGATGCGGCCGCTGAAAGGCCTGGACATGGTCAGCCAACAAGGTTGGACCGCGATCATCGGCGTGCTGCCGTTGCTCGCGTTGAGTGCCGTGTTCGAACCGAACGGTCTGGCTGCATTGCGCGCTGCCAGCTGGATCGGTTGGGGCGGCGCGGCGTATGCGGCGTTGTTCGCGTCGCTGCTCGGGCATGGCCTGTACTACGTGCTGGTGCAGCGACATCCGGTGGCGCAGGTCACCCCGTGGCTGCTGATTTCGCCGATCCTGGCGGTGCTGCTCGGAATCGTGTTCTGGGGCGATCGCCCCGGGGTGCAACTCTGGATCGGCGGGGCGATGGTGCTGAGTGGCGTGCTGCTGATCGCGCTACGAGCAGTGACGAAGGCGCGGTCGCTGCCCCCCGCGGAAGAATGCTGATTAGAGCGGGCTGATTAGAGCGGGCTGATTAGAGCGGGCTGATCGAGCGGGTCGTCAGCGCTGCGCACGCAATTCCCGCAGCAGCTGCCTAAGCCACGTCGCACTGTCCAGTTCGCGTCCATCGGGCAGGCGCACGCGATACGGCCGGCCGGTGAACGACGAGCGCGTGCCCAGCGCGTCGATGAATTGCTCGGCAGTGGTGATGCGTCCATGCGCCGCGCCAAGCTTGCGCCGCAGGTGTACGGCAGCGGCGGCGGCGGAGTGCTCGCTGCCGTTGCGGATGAAGATGACATCGCGGGATTGTCCGACCCGTGCGATCAGGGCGTCGATTTCCGGGTTCTGGGCAGCAAATGCCGACGCCGACAGCACCAGCAGCAGCGCGGACAGTGCGAGCACGAAACGGCGGCGAAGGCGGTCCATGCGCGCAGCATGCAACACGACGCTCAATCGTTGCTGAACACGCCCGCCTCGAACATCGGCGCGGTGGGCTGGAATGGCCGCGGCGCGTAGCCGAGATCCCGTTGCGCAGGCGCGGCATCGAACACCAGATCGCTGCGCAGGCGCGCGACCGCGGCATCGCCGATGCCGTCGATGCGGCCGAGCACGCGTGCACCGAGCAGCGCCGCAGCGAACAGCGGCCCCGGCACTTCGATCAGGCGCGGCGGCGGCTGCAGCACATCGAGCACCCGCGTAACCATGTCGCGATACGCCAGCGTCTCGCCGCCGGGCAACGCATACGCGCCGCCGTGGCTGGCGACGCCGCCCAGGCTGGAGAATGCAGCAGTGGCGAGATCATCGACATGCACCGGCTGGCGCAGGCCGCAGGCATGGCGCGGCAACACGAAGCGGCCCCAGCGCCGCGCCAGCTGCGCGATGCGGGTCAGGGTGCGGTCGCGTGCTGCACCGTAGACCAGCGTCGGCCGCAACATGGTCGCAGCGGCGCCGCGCGCGGCGGCAGTCGCGAACACACCGTGCTCGCCTTCGCGCAAGCGCATCGCAACATCGCGCTCGTGCGGATCGACAGAGCCTTGCTTGACATCGACGCTGGTCGATCCGAACGCAACCACCCGCGGTGCCTCGATCGCCGATGCCGCGTACCAGCGTGCAAACTGGTCCAGCGGCCCGCAGCTGAAGATCGCATCGACGCGACGCGGCAAGCCTTCGACATGATCGAGGTCGCCGCGCAGCCAGTGCATGCAGGGCGCGTCCGGATGCGCGTTGCGCGAGACCGCGAACACGCGCCAGCCGGCAGCATGCAGCCGCTCGAGCAGCGGCGCGCCGATCTGGCCGCTGCCGCCGAACACCAGCGCGTCGCGCATCAGCCGTCCGCCTGTGACCGCGCCGGCAGCACGACGCGCAGCCAGACGTAGCCAAGCAGCGCTGCGATCACCGACGCACCGAGCACGCCGAGTACCGCTTCCTCGTACAGCAGCGGATCGTGGTAGGCGAGCGAGGCGATGAACAGGCTCATGGTGAAGCCGATGCCGCACAGCAGGCCGAGGCCGAGCATCGCGCGCAGGTCCATGCCGTCGGGGAATCGCGCCCAGCCGAGCGCGCGCATCAGCACCGCCGCGGTCACGATGCCGATCGGCTTGCCCAGCACCAGGCCAAGCATGATCCCCATCGGCAACGCCGCCAGCGCGGCATCGAGGCTGAGCCCGCCGAGCACCAGCCCGGCGTTGGCGAACGCGAACAGCGGCAGGATCGCGTAGGCGACCCACGGATGCAGTGCGTGTTCGAGGTGCTCCAGCGGCGAGTGCTCGTCCTCGTCTGGGATCGTGTTTTTGGTGTTGACGTGCGGGATCATCAACCCGGTTGCCACACCGGCCAGCGTCGCGTGCACGCCCGACTTCAGCACGCACACCCACAGCACCACGCCGAGCAACAGGTACGGCGTCAGTGCGGTGACGCCGCGGCGGTTGAGCACCCACATCGCCGCGAGCGCCGCCGCCGCCCAGCCCAGCGCGACGAAGGACATGCCGTGCGCATAGAACAGCGCGATGATCAGGATCGCGATCAGGTCGTCGACGACAGCAATCGTCGACAGCAGCAACTTCATTCCCACCGGCACCCGCGACCCGAGCAACGCGAGCACGCCGAGCGCGAACGCGATATCGGTCGCGGTCGGCACCGCCCAGCCGCGCATCGCCGCCGCGTCGCCATGATTCAACGCCATGAACAGCAACGCTGGCACGGCGACACCGGCAATCGCGCAGACCAGAGGCAGCACCAGCTGCTCGCGCCCGGCGAGTTGCCCGGTCAGCGCCTCGCGCTTGATCTCCAGCGCGACCAGCAAGAAGAAAATCGCCATCAAGCCATCGTTGATCCACAGCAGCAGCGGCTTGGCGATGTGCAGGTCGCCGAACACCAGCGCCACCGGCATATCGCGGAAGCCGTCGTAGGACGCTTGCAGCGGCGAGTTGGCGCATACCAGCGCCAGCAGCGCCGCCACGATCAGCACGATGCCGCCGGCGGCTTCCAGCCGGAAGAATTCGCCGAGCGCATGCAGCGCACGCGCGGGCAATCGCGGGGGCGTGTGCGCAGCGGAGGGCGTCGCAGTCATGCGCGGCAGTCTAGCAACGGCAGGCGCTGCATCTGCGCTGGTGCTGGATCAGTCAGTGCTGGATTACAGCCAGCTCGAACAGCAGCCACGCCGCGAATGCCGCCAGCAGCACGCCGCCCTCGGTCCTGCTGATGCGCAGGTCGCCCTTGAGCATCGGCACCAGCACCAATGCGAAGGCGAGCGCGGCCGGCACCTCGAAGTGCACGAACGACGTCGGCAGCGGCAGCGGCCGAAACGCCGCCATGCCACCGACCACCACCAGCAGGTTGAACAGGCTGGACCCGATCACGTGGCCGAGCACCATGTCACCGTGGCCGCGACGCGCGGCGACCACCGCTGCGGCGACCTCCGGCAACGCGGTGCCGATCGCGACCACGATCAGGCCGGTCAGCAGCGGCGCCATGCCGAGCGCGATGCCGAGCACCGGCGCGTGTTGTACCACCAGCCGCGCACCGTAGTAGAGCAGCACCGCCGCCAGCACGAAGCGCAGCAGGTTGAGGCCGAGGTCGGCGCGGGTGCTGGCGAACGCGGTGATCGCGTCGCGCACGTCCTGTGCCTCATGCCGGCTGCGCACCAGCGTCCAGGCCAGCACCGCGACGAAGGCCAGCAACAGGATCACGCCTTCCATGCGATTGAGCACGCCGTCCAGTCCGAAGCCGATCAGCGCCAGGCTGGCGACGATGAAGCACAGCAGCAACGGCACCAGCGCACGCCAGCGGACCAACAGCGGCGCGGCCAGCGCCGCTGCGCCCAAGGTCAACCCGAAGTTGACGACGTTGCTGCCGATCGCGTTGCCCAGCGCCAGTGCCTGGCTGCCAACCCAGACTGCGCGTGCGTTGACCGCCAGTTCCGGCAGCGAGGTGCCGAACGCCACCAGCAGCAGGCCGCTGGCGAACGGCGACAGGCCGAATCGCTGCGCCAGTCCGGACGCGCCCTTGACGATCGAGTCGCCGCCCAGCGCCAACAGCAACAGACCGAGGATGAAAAATCCGAGTGCAGCCGCCATGTCGCCTTCTCCCTGTATGCAACGGTATGACGCGATGACCCGATTCTATGCCGTCGTCACCCAGCGAAGCGACTCAGGAGCAGCCTTCGACGTAGTCGACCTGCGGCGGCTGGCCGACACGCCATGCGGTGACCTTGCCGGTGGCATCGGTCTCGAAGATCAATACGCCACCGCTGCCGTCGTTGGCCTTGATGCGCAGGACCTTGCCGCCCTCGACGTACTTGTGCGGCTGCACCTGGATGCGGCTGGAATACAGCTCGCGGATGTCGTCGGCGCTCATGCCGCGCTTGCCGCCGCCGGGCGCGATCTCCTTGTCGTTGCCAACGTCGTAGCGCACGAACTTGTCGGATTCGATCATGAAGGCGAAATACGCCGGCGAGGGAGTCGACACCGGGTTGAGGTAGTAGCAGATCTCGTCCTTGCCGGGCTTGCCGTTCAACTCGCCGGCCCAAGCCTTCTTTGCCTCGTCGGCGGTCATGCCGAAGCGCATGTCGCCATAGCCGTCGAAATGCGCCAGCCCGGATGCGGGCGCGGCCGGCGGCGGTGTGGTGGCGGGCGGCGTGTCCTGCGCGGGCTGGTCCGCAACAGGCGACGCAGCCGGCGCCTGCGCGTTGTCGGCGGGACGTTCGGCATTGCACGCCGCCAGCATCACAGTGAGCACGGCGAGCACAGCCAGCAGCGGAAGGGTCCGGGTCATCGAGAATCTCCATCGTGGGATGGAGCGAGCCTAGCGCGGCGCCGTTAACGCGCCGCGAAAGCGTCAGCGCGAGGCGTCGAAGTGCTTGCGCAATCCGGCCCAGCAGGCCTGGTAGTCGCGCTGGCGGTGCGTGGCGTCGAGCGCCTGCTGCGTCGGCCGGATCACCGCGCGGGTTTCGAACATGAAGGCCATGGTATCGGCGATCACGTCCGGCTTGCTCAGGTCGGCGTTGCTGGCC
>DASZZT010000128.1:0-28364 GCA_035543275.1 Luteimonas sp.
GAAGACGGGTGGGGAGCGCTGACGCCGCCTGGATGTCACAAGATACACGCTTCCAGGAAACCGTCCAATCTCCAGGCGTCCGCGTCGCCGCGCCCCACCCTGACGGCTTCGCCGTCTGTCCCTCCCCATGAAGGGGAGGGAGGAAGACCCCTCACACCCGGCCGATCACCACGCAGCCGTTGGTGCCGCCGAAGCCGAAGCTGTTGGACATCACCGTGCGCAGTTCCGCGTCGCGGCTCTCGCGCAGGATCGGGAAGCCTCCGGCACGCGGGTCGAGTTGCTCGATGTTCGCCGAGCCGGCCATGAAGCCGCCCTGCATCATCAGCAGGCAGTAGATCGCCTCGTGCACGCTGGCCGCGCCGAGCGAATGGCCGGACAGCGCCTTGGTCGATGACAGCGGCGGCACCACGCCGGCGAACGCCTCGCGTACCGATTCGAGTTCGACGACGTCGCCGAGCGGGGTCGAGGTGCCGTGCGTGTTGAGGTAGTCGACCGGTGTGTCGACGCCGTCCAGTGCCATGCGCATGCAGCGCACCGCACCTTCACCAGACGGCGCGACCATGTCGACGCCGTCGGAGGTCACGCCGTAGCCGACCAGCTCGGCGTGGATGCGCGCGCCGCGCGCCTTCGCGTGTTCGTAGTCCTCGAGCACCAGCATGCCGCCGCCGCCGGCGATGACGAAGCCGTCGCGGCCGACGTCGTATGGACGCGACGCCGTTTCCGGCGTGTCGTTGTGGTGCGTCGACAGCGCGCCCATCGCGTCGAACTGCGAGGTCATGCCCCAATGCACTTCCTCACCGCCACCGGCCAGCACCACGTCCTGCATGCCGTGGCGGATCATGTCGGCGGCCGCGCCGATGCAATGCGCCGAGGTCGCGCAAGCAGCGGAGATCGAATAGCTCACGCCGCGGATGCCGAATGCGGTGGCGAGCGCCGCCGATACCGTCGAGCACATCGTGCGCGGCACCATGTACGGGCCGACCTTGCGCACGCCGCGGTTGCGCAGCAGGTCGCCGGTCTCGATCTGCCATTGCGCCGAACCGCCGCCGGAACCGGCGATCACGCCGATGCGCGGGTTGCTGACCTGCGCCTCCGACAGCCCTGCATCGGCAATCGCATCGCGCGTTGCGATGTAGCTGTAGGCGGCCGCGTCACCCATGAAGCGCTTTAGCTTGCGGTCAATCTGCGCCTCGAGGTTGATCCGGGGGATGCCGGCAACCTGGCTGCGCAAGCCCAGTTCGGCGTACTCGGGCACGAAATGGATGCCCGGACGCAAACCGCGGAGCGAGTCCGAAACCGTCTCCGCATCGTTGCCAAGGCAGGAAACGATGCCCATACCGGTGATGACGACTCGGCGCATCTCAGAAGCCCTCGGTAGAGGTGAACAGCCCCACGCGCAGGTTTTCCGCGACGTAGATCTCGCGGCCGTCGACCAGGGTGCGGCCGTCGGCGATGACCAGCGCGAGCTTGCCGCGCATGACGCGGCGGATGTTGATCTCGTAGGCGACCAGCTTCGCCCCCGGCAGCACCTGGCCGCTGAACTTCACCTGGCCTACGCCGAGCGCGCGACCGCGGCCGGGCTCGCCCAGCCATGGCAGGTAGAAGCCGGCGAGCTGCCACATCGCGTCCACGCCCAGGCAGCCCGGCATCACCGGATCGCCTTCGAAATGGCACTGGAAAAACCACAAGTCCGGGCGGATGTCGAGTTCGGCGCGAATCACGCCCTTGCCGAAGCCGCCGCCTTCGGTCGAGATTTCGGTGATGCGGTCGAACATCAGCATCGGCGGCGCCGGCAGCTGCGCATTGCCGGGGCCGAACATCTCGCCGCGGGCGCAGGCGAGCAACTGCTCGTGGTCGAACGAGGAAGGTCGCGTCATGGAGAAGTCGTGATGCCGAAAAAGGGAAGTGTGCCCGAGTTGCCTCCGCGATGTCTTCCAGGCCGGATTCATGTTCCAGACGCAGGGCGCGGATCGGCGTGTTCAGACATGTCAGCGGCCTCGCCGCCGCCGTCGCGATCGAGGCGGATCGCAAGCTGGTTGGCCATTTGCGCCGCACTCGAACATCCCGAGCATGAATACACCAGCGGCGGCTTCCTGCGCATCGCCGCCCGTACCATGAGGTATGTGAATTCATTGCACGGCATCCTCGCCGTACGACAGGACCCACGATGACATCCGGCCTCAATGCGCCCATTCGAGCTGGAGCCACAACTTCCGCGTGTCGCGTGCGTAGCCATCGCTGCGGTAGTCGGCGACTTTGACCAGGCCGCTGACCGCGCCTCGGATCGGAAAGCCGAGCGAGGCGTCCCATTCCGTGCCGTAGTGGTCGCCGTGTTCAGCGCGATAGTCGTGCCATACAACCGCCCAGTTGAGTTTGTCGGCGTAGCGTCCGCGCCCGAATTTGCCGCCAGCGCCGAGATAGCGATCTTCCAGCCCACCCGCGGGCGTGACGCCGAACTTGTCGGCCCAGCCATTGAACGCATGCAGCGTCGCCAACGGGGTCTGCAGCGCGTGACCACCGTCGCCGCCGAGGTGCTCCCAGCCGGCGCGCCAGGTCACGCCGCCCATCGAGAGGCTCGGTTCGAGTAGCCAGTACGCGTGCGAAAACGACAGGGGATTGCTTGCGTAGTCCTGTTGCCGCGCAAATTCCAGCGTCCAGCCCCAGCCGTCGCCGTTGCGCAGGCGCGCACCGGTCCAGCGCAGGCCCAAGGTCGCCGTGGATGCGGCCGCGACGTCGCGATCCTCGTGCAGGTAGGCATAGCCCGTCAGTTGCTGCGCGCCCTGCTTCCAGGCGACGTTGAGCAGGTGCGTGTCGAGACTGCGCTCGCGGGCCAATGGGTCGAGCGCGTCGTCACCGTTGACACGATGCACGCGATCCAGCCATGCATAACGCGCGACCAGTGACGGCTGCAGCTGCCATTGCGCGGCGAGCGCATCGAACGTCTGTTCGTTCTGGCGCCAGCCGCTGTTGCCGATCCAGCGCTGGTTGTCGAGCTGCAAACGCTGGCGGCCCAGGGTCGCGCTGGCACGCGTTGCCTGCCAGCGCACCCAGGCCTGGTTGAGTTCGATGCCTTCGGAATCGATCACGGCGGGATAGTCAACCCTGCCATTGCTGCCGTCGTTGAACGCGCCCGCGCTGGCCACGCCTTCGCCTTCCAGCAAGGCCTCCCAGTGGTCACCGAACCTGCCATGCAGGCCTGCGCGCAGCCGCAGCGTGGTCGCGTTCGCGTCGCGATCGAAGCCGGCATCGTCGACAAGCTCGTTGCGGGCGCGAAGATTCCATTCCGGTTGCCAGCGATCGGCGGCGCAGGCGGGTCCGGCCAGCGTGATAGCGAAAGCGAGCATCAGCAGACTGCGTTGCGGCGTGCGCATGGGGCGTTCCGGGCTGGGGACTTAGCAAAGGCTCCGCCGCCGGGATCTGCGTTGCATTGATCGAAATCAAGTGATCGGGAACGACGCTGTTCTTCGCATTGAGTTGATCCAGGTCAGGTCAGGCTCGACCGCCCGCGTGCATCCTGCCCACATCCAAATGGCCTTCCCAAGAAAAGGGGACTTCGTAATGAGACTTGCCTGGCGCCACTTCCTGATCGCCGTAGCGATCGCCGCGCTCGCCCTGTCCGGCTGCCGGCAAAACGGCGACGACTCCGAAACCGCAAAGCGCGCCGCGACGCAAGCCGACACCGGCGGCTCACTCAAGGGCGACTTCGGCCCGCCGCAGGGCAAGCCGGTGGACGCCATCCTGACCAGCCCACCGATGGTGCCGCCGGCGACCGGGCGTCACGCACCGGCCAAGGTGATCGTCGAACTTGACGTGATCGAGAAGGAGATACCGATCTCCGAGGGCGTCACCTACACCTTCTGGACGTTCGGTGGCACCGTGCCGGGCAAGTTCATCCGCGTGCGCCAAGGCGACACCGTGGTGTTCCACCTGCGCAACATGCCGGACTCGAAGATGCCGCACAACATCGACCTGCACGGCGTCACCGGTCCCGGCGGCGGTGCGGCGTCGAGCTTCACTGCGCCCGGCCATGTCAGCCGCTTCACCTTCAAGGCGCTCAATGCCGGTCTGTTCGTCTACCACTGCGCGACCGCGCCAGTGGGCATGCATATCGCCAACGGCATGTACGGGTTGATGCTGGTCGAACCACCGCAAGGCCTGCCACCGGTCGACCATGAGTACTACGTCATGCAAGGCGATTTCTACACCACCGGGAAATATCGCGAGAAAGGCCACCAGCCGTTCGACATGGAAAAGGCGATCGACGAGCGTCCGACCTACGTGCTGTTCAACGGCAGTGAGGGCGCGCTCACCGGCGACAAGGCACTGACTGCCAAGGTCGGTGAAACCGTGCGCCTGTTCGTCGGCAACGGCGGTCCCAACCTGGTGTCGAGCTTCCACGTCATCGGCGAGATCTTCGACAAGGTCTGGTTCGAAGGCGGCACCCGCTACCAGGAGAACGTGCAGACCACGTTGATCCCGTCCGGTGGCGCCGCGATCATGGAATTCCACATCGAGGTGCCGGGCAGCTACGTGATCGTCGACCACTCGATTTTCCGCGCCTTCAACAAGGGTGCGCTGGCGATCCTCAAGGCCGAGGGCCCGGAGAACCTCGCGATCTATTCGGGCAAGGAAGTCGACGCGATGTATATCGGCGACCGCGCGCAGCCCAACCTCGCCGCCGTCGCCAATGCGGCCACCGCGGCCAAGACCGGCGCACTGACGGTCGATGACCAGATCAAGGCCGGCCAGGTGCTGTTTGCCGGCACCTGTTCGACCTGCCATCAAGCCAACGGCGAAGGCATGCCGGGCGTGTTCCCGCCGCTGGCGAAGTCCAGCGTGCTTGCGGCCACGCCCAAGCGCATCGTCGACATCATGCTGCACGGTCTCAACGGACCAATCACGGTCAACGGGCATGACTACAACTCGACGATGCCGCCGATGACGCAGCTGACCGACGACGAGGTCGCCAACATCGGAACCTACGTGCTCAACAGCTGGGGCAACCCGGGCGGCCGCATCATGAAGGCCGAGGTTGCGGAGCGCCGCAAGGCTGCTCCCGCGGCCAGCGCCGGCGAGTAAGTGCATGCGTCGCCTCGCCACACTGCTGCTGATCGTGCTTCCCGTCGCCGGCGTCCTAGCCGGCGGCGCGGGATACGCGACCTTGCCTGGTGGCGCCTTTCGCACTGCGTTGAAGTACGAAGACCGCAAAGGCCCCGTGCGCATCGCGCCGTTCGCGCTGATGAAGCGGCCGGTCACCAACGCCGAATTCCTCACCTTCGTGCAGGCGCACCCGCAATGGCGCCGCGACCGCGTCGCATCAGTGTTCGCCGACGGCCGTTATCTCACGCACTGGGCAGCAGGCAACGAACTCGGCGCGAAAACGCAGCCGCAGCAGCCGGTGACGCAGGTGAGCTGGTTCGCAGCGCGGGCCTACTGCGAGGCGCAAGGCGCGCGCCTGCCGATGTGGTCGGAGTGGGAATACGCCGCAGCGGCCGACGAGACCCGGCGCGACGCGCGCAAGGATCCCGCTTGGCGCGAGCGCATCCTCGACTGGTATTCCAGGCCCTCCAGCCAGGCGTTGCCACGCGCGGGCCTGCAGGCGCCGAACGTCTACGGCGTGCAGGACCTGCACGGGCTGGTGTGGGAATGGACGGACGATTTCTCCTCGCTGCTGGTCTCCGGCGACAACCGCAACCAGGGCGACACCGACAAGACGAAATTCTGCGGTGCCGGCGCGCTGTCGATGGACGATCGTGACAACTACGCAGTATTGATGCGAGTGGCGATGCTGTCCTCGCTCGAGGCCCGCGACACCACCCGAAACCTCGGCTTCCGCTGCGCCAGGGCCCACTGATGAAACGACTGTGTGTTTTCCTTGTCACCTCGCTGTTCGCCGTCGGCATCCTCGCGGCGCCGCCGCCGGTGGCGAAGCCGGCGCAGCTGCCACCGGACTCGGTCTACCAGCTACCCGTGCAGCTGACGGACCAGCAAGCCAGGCATTTCGCCTGGAGTTCGCGGCGCGGCAAACCGCAGCTCGTCGCCATGTTCTACACCTCGTGCCAATACATCTGTCCGTTGATCGTCGACAGTGGCAAGGCGATCGAAAAGAATCTGAGCGCCACCGAACGACAGCGGCTGGGCATCCTCCTGATCAGCATGGATCCTGTGCGCGACACACCGGCCAGGCTGTTGTCGGTGGCAACCGCGCGGGGCCTGGATCCGGCTGGATGGACACTCGCCAGCCCCGCGGCTCGCGATGTGCGCAGCGTTGCCGGCGTACTCGGCATCCGCTACCGCGCACTGGCCGATGGCGCCTTCAACCACACCAGCGCGCTGGTGCTGCTGGATGCGCAGGGACGGATCCTGGCCAGGACTGAAACCATGGGAAGCCAGCCCGATCCCGGATTCGTCGCAGCCGTGAGGCATGCTCTCGTCCCCGTCGCGCCGCGACAAAAGCCAGTCGCCGCAAAGTCTTCCGGATAAAGAAAAAACGCGTTCGACCTGTCCGGCAGGCGTTGCATCCGGTCTTCTCCGGTGGCGCAGCCGGCAAGCACGAGTGCCGTTGCGAGCAGGATTGCAGAAGTGCGCATGTCGCTGGAACTCCGATGGCAGTGACGGGCGGCAGCAAGCGGCTACTGCACGGGCACGTCGTAGAGCAGGTGCGGCGTCGGCTCCGGGACGAGGGTGTAGTGCCACCACTCGAGCGGGTAATTGCGGAAACCGCGTTGCGTCATCGTCGCGCGCAGGCGTTCGCGGTTGGCGCGCTGCGCCGGGGTTACGTCCGGCGAATCGGTATGCGCGCGCGGATCGAAGAAGTCGAAGTCGGTGCCCATGTCCAGCGGTTGGCAGTGCCGGTCATCGGCATCGCACTGCAGCAGGGTCAGATCGACGGTGGCGCCGCGGCTGTGGCCGGAGACCGGCGCGATGTAGTCGCCGAGGAGATTGCGCTTGTCGAGGTTGGGGTAGTAATGCGGCTTGGTGCGCTGGTCGCCGAGGTCCCCGGCCCAGCGCACGAAATGCCGTACCGCTCGGGCCGGACGGTAGCAGTCGAACAGCTTCAGCCGCAGATGCTGCGGGCGCAGCGACAACTCGACCCGCTGCAGCGCCTGCGCCACAGGGCGCAGCAGAAAACACTTCGGCGCGAGATAGCCATCGGCCGGCGCGCCGACGAAGTTGTCGCTGCCGGCGTAGCGGATCTCCAGCGCGATGTCGGACACCAGCGTCGCGATGTCGACCAGATCGACTTCCGCAGTGCTGGTCGCGGGGGACACCACGGGCGTGGTCGCCCTGCCCGCGCAGCCGCAGGTCGCCAGCGTCGTGCCCGCCAGCCAAGACAGCAGCAGCGCCTGCAACCTAGTCACAGGCGCGCACCCGCTTGAAGGCGAGGTCTTCGTAGTCGAAGCTGAAGTCGGCGTCGGGGTCGACCTTGGCCATCGTCAACGTCGCGGCGTTGGTGCCGGCGAACGCCAGCCACGCCTCGGCATCGACGCTGTCCTCGTCCCAGTCGACCAGATAGCGTTCGCCGACGCGCAGCACCTGCGCGCGCATCAGCGGCGACTTCGCCGCGCTGAAGCGTACTGCGTCATCGCGTTCGCAGATCGCGACCTCGCCGAACCAGGGATCGCGCCAGACACCGAGCCATGGCCGCATCTGCGCGACGCTGGCGGGCTGCCGGGCGGAAACGTCCGGGGCACGCAACTGCGACGGTGCGGACGCATCGCGGGCCAGCTCGTCGGCGTATGCATCCACGCTGCGGCCCTGCCCCGGCGCGGTGAAGTGCTTGAGCAGCACCTCGGTGAGCACGGTGCGCGCGGCGTCGCCATCGCCGTTGATCATCAGCACGAAGCCGGACTTCATGTCCGGCAGCAACATCATCGCCGAATACATGCCGGACAGCGTCCCGGTATGCGAGACCGTCCAGGCACCATCCACATCCGCCAGTCGAAAACCAAAGGCGTAGGCGTAATAGTGGGAGCGGTCCCAATCGCTACGACGCTGCGAGATCGGCATCGGCGTACGCGCCGTCCACATCGCGCGGCGTTGTTCCGGGGACAACCATGCCAGTTGCTGTTCGTTCGGCACCAGCCAGTTGCGTGCCCAGGCGAGCATGTCGGTGAGACTGCAGCGAATACCGCCGGCCGCGGCCGAGGTGATCACCGGGACGACCTCTTCATCTTCGCGGATGACGACGTTGCGGCCGTCCTTGCGCATGTGCGGCTGCGCAATGTTGCCGACCTCTGCGCGATTGAATTCGCCGACGCGGCAACGCCCAAGGCCCAGCGGCTGGAACACCTCGCGCCGCACCAGTTCTTCGTACGGCGCGCCGCCGGCCGCCACAGCAACTTCGCCGGCGACGACGTACAGCAGGTTGTCGTACGCATAGCCGGAACGAAAGCTGTAAGCCGGCTTGATGTAGCGCAGCCCGTGGATGATGTCGGCGCGGGTGAAGGTGTTCGGCTCGGGCCACAGCATCAGATCGCCGCCGCCCTCGGGCAGGCCGCTGTTGTGCACCAGCAGGTCGCGCACCTGCATGTTGCGCGTGACCCACGGGTCATGCATCGCGAAGGCCGGCAGGTATTTGACGACCGGATCGTCCCAATGCAGTTTGCCGGCATCGACCAGGCGCGCAAGCACGCTGGCGGTCATTGCCTTGCTGTTGGAGGCGATCTTGAACAGCGTGTCCGGCGTCACCGGCTCGCCGGACCCTGCAACCAGCTCGCCGACGGTGCGCACGTACACGACCTCGCCATTCTCGATCACCCCGACGGCGATTCCCGGCAGCTGGTAACGCGCGACCACTGCAGTGACGTCGGCGTCCAATTCGGCGTGGTCCGCAGTCGTTGCCGCCCGTGCAGGCAACAACGCCAGCGCGAACAGCAGCGCCAACACTGCGCCGATGACCGTAGCCCGGGTGGAGGCCGAAGGCCGATACCCGGGTTCCCCGCCGGCCCGAACGAATCCCCGGGTATCGCTTCGCTCCACCCAGGCTACGGACTTGCGGTTCGCGTGCATTTCGGCCGCCTCAATGCTTGTCCGCAGCCTGCTCGACTTCGCGCCAGACGCGCAGCAGGTTGCCGCTCCACAACTTGGCAATGCCGACATCGCTGAAACCACGACTGCGCAGGCCTGCTGTCACGTTGCGCGTTTGCGAAGCATCCATCCAGCCGGTGATGCCGCCGCCACCATCGAAATCCGAGGCGATGCCGACGTGGTCGACGCCGGCCACCTGCACCATGCGCTGGATGTGGTCGAAGTAGTCGTCCAGTGTCGCCAACGGGAATTGCTGGTGGATGCGCGCCATGCCTTCGATCATGGCCGGCAGGTAATCGTGCTCCTCGCTGTCGTATTCGGCGTCGCCGGCAGCCTTCGCGACGGCGGCCTGCAACGCCTTCTCGGCGGCCGCGCGGCCGGGATCCTTCTTCAGGAACTCCTTGTAGGCCACGGTCTGGATCACGCCGCCCTTGGCGGCGATGGCGCGCAACAGGTCGTCGGGCAGGTTGCGCGGATGATCCACCAGCGCCCGCGCCGCGGAATGCGAGGCGATGATCGGCGCGGTCGATGCCGCGAGCACGTCGTGCACACAGGCGTCGGAAGCATGCGAGATATCAACCATCAGCCCGAGCTGGTTGGCGTGGCGCACCGCGGCGCGGCCGAAGTCGCTCATGCCGACGCTGCTGACCGCGGGCTCGCCGAGCTTGGCATCGGGCAGAGAACTCGTGCAAAGGTCGTTGTTGCCGACATGCACCAGCCCGAGGTAGCGCGCGCCACGCGCGTAGGCAGCATCGATCCGGGTGAGGTCGTGACCCAGCGAGTAACTGTTCTCGATCCCGATCATCGCCGAAAGTTTTCCGGCCGCATGGTTCGCCAGCACCTGGTCGGGACTTGTCGCCAGGCGAATGCGGTCCGGATACCGCTGCAGCATCAGCTCGATCGCCGAATACTTGTGCTCGGCCCTGGCGACGGCATCGGCGTAGCCTTTCGGCGTCAGCGGGCCCTGCTCGACGAAGATGACGAAGAACACTGCATCCAGGCCGCCGCGCTCCATCTTGCCCAGATCTACCTGCAGCACGCTGTCGCCGCCGACATCGAAGCGCGGCTCGCGCATGTACGCATCGGGGATGTCGACGTGGGTGTCGAGCGTGAGTGGGTCGTCGTGTGCGCCGCGGACATCTGCATCGTGGACGCAGCCTGCAAGCAGCGCCGCCAGCAGCGCGATACCGGTTGCCGCGATCGTGTTCATGTCGTTTGCCATGCCTCCGCTGGTTGTTCGCCTGCCACTATTTCCTCATGGGTCTGCCGCCTGCGCACGATCGCATAGCGACCGTTGTCGAGCAGCACTTCGGCGGCGAGCGGCCGCGAGTTGTAGGGGCGGCGAAAAAAAGCGGCCCCTTTATGGGGCCGCAAGGGGTTCTAGAAGTCGAGCGCGACGGTGAACTGCGCATAGCGCGGCGACTGGTAGCCGGTTCCCAGCAGGAATGTGCCTCCATTGGCCTGCGAGTTGGAATGGCCGATGTCGTCTTCCAGGGTCTGGTCCACGTCGGTGACACGCTGCTGGTTGAGCAGGTTGAAGGCCGATAGCGTGACCCGCAGATGGGACGGCCCGATCGCTCGCTGGTAGGTCAGGCTGGCACCGACATCGAAAGTCCATGGCAAGGTACCGTAGCCGCCGCGCGGCGAGATCTGGTAGACGCGTTCGGACGGAATGTCGGACAGACAATTGGCGATACAAATGTAGTTGCTGGTGTAGTTGGTGCCGTCGAACGGATTGCCGACGCCAAAGCCGGTCACCGGTCGTCCGCTTTGCGCGTTGAGGGTGGCGCCTGCCAGCCAGTGCTCGTTGAACGCGTAGCTTCCGCGCAGCTTGACCTGATGCCGGCGATCGTTGGGCAGTGGACCGTAGCTGGCGCGGTTGACGAATGGATCGTCGAAATGCTCGGTGCGTCCGGTGTTGTCGAAGCCCGTGTCGGTGTTGACCGGCCCCTCGGCGTTGCCATCGCTATAGGACAGCGTATAGGAGGCATTGAGCGCCCATTTTTCGTCCCAGGCACGATCTATCACGAACTCCAGCGCCTTGTAGGTGCGCCTGGGCTTGACCCAGCCGAGTTCGCCGACATAGTTGCCATTGTCGTCGTATAGCGCCCAGCCTTTCTTGGATGTGTCGATGGTGACGAAGCCATCGTTGACGCCGTCGCAGTTGGTATCGGTATAGACGGTGACGTCCTCGCCCGGATTGGCCATGACGAAGCCGACATAACCTGGGGAACCGCCGCAGACGATGCCGTTGGAGGTGATTTCCATATCGTCGATTGCATTATGCAGCTTGCGGTAAATACCGCGCACACCCCACGACCACTTGTCGGTGATCAGCGACTGATAGCCAAGGATCAGTTCGTCCTGGTACACCGGGTCCATGTCGGCGTCGACCTCGCCGCGCAGGTCGCCAACCGTGCCATCGCCCTGCGAGTTGTCCACCGCACCGATCTGTGGGCCGAGAATGGGCCGCTGGTAGGTCTGGCCGTTGTACTCAAACGGCTCGAATCCACCGAATGCGTAGTAAGTGCGCTCGTCGAGGAACGCGCCGGCCTGCTTGACGTTGATGATGTTTGACACTGGCAGGAAGTAGCGTCCGACATTGCCGAAGATCTTCGACCGGCCATCGGCGTTGACATCCCAGGCGAACCCGAACCGCGGCGCCAGCAGGTTTTCCATCTTGATGTAGGTGTTGCCCTCGCCGTTCTTGTTGTCGAAGCCCTCCACCCGCAAGCCCGCGTCGAACACCAGGTTCGGCGTCACCGACCAGTTGTCCTCGAGGTAGTACGCGGTATTGAGCGTTTCAAAGGTGCCCGTGACTTCCTGCTGGCGGGTGCGGACGTAGGCAGTGACGCCTGCTGGCACCGTGCCGCCGTTCTCCAGCGTGGCACCCGCAGTGGTGTTCCTGATCTCGTACAGAAGCCGATCCGGGCCGGGATAGAAACTCACGTTGTCGGACGTGTTGACCTCGCGATCGAGCCCGAAACGCAGCAGATGATCGCCCAGCGACCACTCGAAATCCGCGCGCGCCGCCTGTCTGTCGTCCAGACCTTTCTCGATCAGGCCACTTGTCGTGCAGCCGACATCGCCGCCACCGGGACGGCGGTCGCGCACGCGGCTGCAGTTGATGTCGTTGAGGCTGTTCTGCACGCGAACCCGCTTGTTGCCGCCATACAGCAGCTTCATCGACAAGTCGTCGGTCAGGTAGCCGGTGTAGGTCAGTGCCCAGTTGGTGCCGCCGCTCTCGGTGAACCGCGTATTGTTGAAGCCGGCGCGTTTGCCGGCGATGGGGTCGAAGTTGTAGTCATCCATCGCGACTTCGTTCTTGTCGGAGAACGCAAGCAACTCGAGCAAGTGCCCGTCCGCGACCTGCCAGTCCAGCTTGGCACCCCAGAAGGGACTGTCGGAATGGGCATCGAAATAATTTTCACCGTCATTACTGGTGTTGACGGTGTTGTAATCGCGGGCCTCGTACATGGTGTAAAAGAACAGCTTGTCGCGGATGATCGGACCGGAGGCGTATCCGTTCAGGCTGCGATCGTCGACCTTGTCGTAGCGACTGACGATGAGCGGCTGGTTGTCGGCACGAGTTTGCAGACTATCGGGGCGCCAGACGAACTCGGTTCCGTAGTGGAATTCATTGGTGCCGGATTTGGTCACCGCGTTGATCACGCCGCCGGTAGTGCGGCCGAACTCGACCGAGTAACCGCCGGTCTTGATCTGGAATTCCTTGAAGAACGAAAACGGGATCGAGGAAAAGCCCACCCGCTTGTAGAAATCGGTCACGTTCAGGCCGTTGATATAGACCGTGTTCTCGGCCACCGACGAACCACCGAAGGAAATCCCGCCGAAGCTGCCGCCGATCACCCCGGGTGCAAGCTGCGCCACCGCGTCCGCGCTGCGTCCAACGGGCAAGCGGTCGAGTTCGGCCTTGGTGATATTGGTCGCTGATTCGGTCGAGGTGACATCCACCAGCGTGACCACTCGGGAACCGACGACCTGTATGGCGCCCAACGTCGTCATGTCAGCGGAGCCGAGATTGACTGTGGTGGCGTTGCCCAGGCTGACGGTGACCTGGATCGGCTGTCCGACCGGCGTGCCGCTCTTGCTCGCCTGCAGCGTGTAATTGCCGACCGGCAAGAACGGGAAGCGGTAGTTACCGTCGGCGTCGGCGGTGATCGTGCGGGTGAAGTTCGTTTCCGGGTTGCGCACCGTGACTTCGGCGCCTGCCACGGTCTGCCCCACCAGCGAGCCATCGGTGTTTGCAGCGTACGCGTACTGCGCCGGCACCAACGTCGACAGGCACACTCCAAGCGCCATGAAAAGTACGGTTTTACGCAATGTTTTGCTGTTCATTATCCCCATCCCCGCAGAGTGTGTTGGAGTGATTTACGAACCGGAGTTCGCAGTGCTTTTCGCTGGCAGGACCTGCGCCTTGAAGTCGTAGTCCCATTGGTCGAAATACAAGTTGCCACCGCGCCACTCGGCTTCGCCACGCTGCAAATCGACGGTTTCGGAGCGGAAGTGCTGTTTCGGCGGCACGAAATCGCGCCCATAGTCGTCGTTGAAGGCGATGCGGTAGGCGTCGAAGCCGCCGAGGTAGAAACCTGCAACCGCCGGGTCATCGCTGGCAAGGCGGCCGAAGGTCACATCCATCGGCACCCAGCCATACGGAGCGAGATACAGCCAGCCCCAGTCGTGCAGGTTGTTGTAGGGGCCGTCCGAAAAAATCATGCCCGACTGCCAGCGCGCAGGGATGCCATTCAGGCGCAGCAGCGTCATCAGCAGCAAGGTCTGCTGGCCGCAGTCGGCGTGGCCGGCATGCAGCGTGTAGTCGCTGATGTTGCTGATCGTCGAATACTCGCGCGCGCCGGCCCAGGGGATACGGTCGACGGCGGCATACAACTTCTGCGCAATGCGGTACGGGTTGGTCTCGTCGCCGACGACCTTGCGCGAGAACGCGCGGATGTCGTCGCTGAAGACGATGTGCGGCGCGCGTTCTGCCACGAACGGTGCCAGCTCGGGCGTAATTTCCGCCGCCACCACCTTGCTCGGGTCGATGGCGTGGTACTGGGCGTAGATGGTGAGCTCGTAGGTGACCGAGAACTGCGTCGGTTGCCCGGCCTGCGCCGCTTTTTCCAGATAGACAGTGCGCTGCAACGCGGATTCCGGCGCGATCACGTGCGTTTCCGGGACGCTGGAAACGAAACGGATATCTTCCTGCTGCCCCGGTAGCGCGCGCGGATACGGAATCCAGGCGCGCACGGTCTCGCCTGCAGGCACGGCATCGGCATTGACGGTGAGCGATTGCGTCACCCGCACGCGGCGCGGCGCCACGCTGCTGCGCCGTTGCGCCAGCGCCGCGTCGATCACTTCGCGATGGTGCGCATTGGCTGTTTCCATCGGGCCGTCGACCAGCGGCGTCCGGTCCTTCCGGCGCGCGAGCGCCTCGGGACTCAGACGGAACAGGTTCGACGGCGAACGGTTGAAGTACAGCGTGCGGCCATCGATGACCATGTGCTCGAACAAGCCGGCCGCGTTCCACTTCGCGAACTCGGCGTCGGTGAGATCCGGAATCTGCTTGCGGACGCGCGCCTGGACCTCATCGCCGGAAAGGGTGAAGTCGAGCAGGATGCGGCGCATGCGCTCGTGCTGAAATTCCAATGCATGCCTGCTGTCGGCCGACACGTCCGGCGTCGCCAGCGCATGATCGATCCGTCCTTGCGCCTGGCCGAAATGACCGCTATCGACCAGCGCGACGACCACGGCGACCTCGTCCACTGCCGCAGTCCTGGGGGACTGCGCCCACACGACGAACGCCAGCGCGGCCAGCGCCATCGTCAAGCAGGCGCGATGCCGTCGTTGTCGTACCGATATTGTGTCTCTGGCCGCGACCGTTTTCACGCGCGATCTTCCCCAGCGAAACCGCCGATGACGGTTGTGTAACATGCCCGCCAGACGTGGTCAATAATTTATTCTTTTGTTGTATGCTCAAGGAATCAGCTATTCCGCACTGCACAATTTTTGGTGCCGGCGCGGATGGATAAAGGGGATGCAATGATCCATACGGTCTGGCCTTACCTGGCGGTCATGCTGCTGGCCGCCGGCGCCTTTCCGGTACTGGAACGGCGCACCGGCTGGAAGGTCTTTTCGGTGCTGCCACCGATCGTGTTGACCTACCTGCTGGTCACCGCGCTGGCGGTCCTCGGCCTGTGGCAGGTCAACCCCGAGATCCAGGCCACGCAGAAGCTGCTGATCGCGCAACTGATCCCGGCGTTGCTGTTCCTGCTGATGGTCAATTGCGACCTGCGCGCGATCTTCGCGCTTGGGCCGCGGGTGCTGGCGGTATTCGCCTGCACCACGCTCAGCCTGTTCATCGCGTTCCTCGTCACCTACCTGCTGTTCCGCAACGTGCTGCCGGCGCACAACGGCTGGCATCCGTTGGCGGCGGTGAGTGGCAGCTGGGTCGGCGGCACCGCCAACCTGGTTGCGGTCAAGGAGGCGATCGGGATGTCCGACGATTCGCTTGCGCTGGCGCTGCTGACCGATGCGCTGTGCTATTCGATGTGGGTGGTGGTGCTGTTCTCGGTGGCGCGGCTGGCTCCGGCGTTCAATCGCTGGACCCGGGCGGAGTCCAGCGCCAACCTGGTGGTGACGCCGACCCGGCAGACCGGGCCGACCACCTCCGATGGCGTGCTGATCTGGCTTGGCCTGGCGTTGCTGGCCGCCGCAGGCTCGTCGTGGCTGGCCGCCCTCCTGCCCACGTCCGACATGCTCTCCGCAACCACCTGGAAGATCCTGATCGCCACCGCCGCCGGCCTCGTGGTCGCGCATACGCCACTGGCGCGATTTCCTGGCGCTGGCCCGATCTCCGGGGCATTGCTGATCAGCGTGGTCGCGATCATGGCGTCGCAGAGCAACTTCACCGGTATCGCCGCCGCACCTTTGTACCTGCTGTGCGGCGTCACCATCATCGCCATCCATGCGCTGCTGTTGGCACTGGCCGCGCGCCTGTTCCATTTTGACCTGTACCTGTGCGGCATCTCCTCACTGGCGCACATTGGCGGCGTCGCCGCAACCCCGATCCTCGCTGCGAGTTACTCGCCGGCGCTGGTGCCTGTGGGCATCCTGCTGGCGCTCTTGGGATATATCCTCGGCACCGGCTTCGGCCTGCTGATGGCCTCGCTGATGTCGATGCTGGCTCCTGTCTGAAGGTGACTCCATGCAATTCCAGAATATGCAATTCCAGAGCCTGATCGCAACTGCATTCGCCCTCGTCCTCGTCCTGCTCGGTGCAACCGGCGCGCCGCTGCATGCGCGCGAAGCAGGGGCGTTCTCGCCAACCACCGTGCCCGCAAGCGGTGTGATCGGTGTCGAGGAGGCTTACCTCTCGCCCGAATTCTGGGTGCAGCGACTGGATCAACCCGATCGTGTGGTGCTCGATACCGCAGCGATCGCGGCGCAGAACGCCAAGCTGATGCACATCGACGATTCGATGCACGACCTGCGCGCGCTACCGGCGACGCTCAGCCGCGAACAGGTCGCTGGCTGGATCGAGGACCTGTCCAGCCCGCCGGCCAAACCACTGTTCGACGTCGATGGCGCGGCGGTGCCGGCGGCAACTTTGGATAGTGTCGTCGACAACCTCAACCTTGCCGCGATTCCGGAACAGCAGATCACGCGCTACGGCCTGGTGGTGCAGCGCGCGGCGCTGCGTACCTTCCCGACCGCGCTGCGCGTGTTCAGCAGCCAAGGCGATACCGACATCGACCGCTTCCAGGAAAGCGCGCTGTTTCCCGGCACGCCGGTCGCGATCGTGCATGCGAGCCATGACGGCGACTGGTTGTTCGTGGTCAGCCCGCGCTACGCGGCGTGGGTCGAGAAGCAATCCGTCGCCGAAGGCACCAAGGCGCAGGTGCTCGACTATGTCGACAAGGCGCCCTACCGCATCGTCACCGGCAACAAGGTGAGCACCGTTTTCACCCGCGAGCAGCCGCAGGCTTCGGAGTTGCAGCTGGATATGGGTGTACGGGTGCCGCTGGCCGACTGGCCGCCGGACCAGCCGGTCAATGGCCAGCATCCGTACACCTCGCACATCATCAAGCTGCCGATCCGCGGCGACGACGGCAAGCTGCAGTTCGCACCCGCGCTGCTGCAGAAGAATACCGACACCGCGAGCGACTATCTGCCGCTGACGCAAGCCAACGTCATCCGCCAGGCGTTCAAGTTCCTCGGCGAACGCTACGGCTGGGGCCACTCGTACAATGGCCGCGACTGCAGCGGTTTCGTGTCCGAGGTCTACCGCAGCATGGGCGTGCAGCTGCCGCGCAACACCAGCGACCAGGGCGTGAGCCCGGCGTTGAACCGTATCCATTTCGTCGACAGCGACGGCCGCGACCAGCGCATGGCCGCGGTCGATGCGCTGCAAATCGGCGACCTCGTGTACATCCCCGGACACGTGATGATGTTGATCGGCCGCATCGACGGCGTGCCGTACATGATCCACGACACCAACGGCGGCAGCTACCTCGGTGCCGATGGCCAGTTGCACGGGATGCACCTGAATGCCGTCTCGATGACGCCGCTGACGCCGCTCCAGTTCAACGCGACCCAGACCTACATCGACCGCATCACCAACATCGTCCGCATCCGTCACTGAGCGCCGAAACAGGAAGCACGGCTCCATGAAAATCACCGACATCAAGTTCGGCATGCTGCGGGTGCCATTGAAGACCCCGTTCAAGACCGCGCTACGCACCGTCGAGCTGGTCGAGGACATCGTGGTCATGGTGCATACCGACAGCGGCCACATCGGTTACGGCGAGGCGCCGGCGACCGCGGTCATCACCGGCGACACCCACGGCTCGATCATCGAGGCGATTCGCCGCTACATCGCCCCGCGCGTGATCGGCGAGGACATCGCCGACCTCAACCGGATCACCGCCCTGATCCAGGGCGCGATGGAAAAGAATTCCAGCGCCAAGGCCGCGGTCGAGATCGCGGTCTATGACCTGTTCGGCCAGCTTTACGGCGCGCCGCTGTACAAGCTGCTCGGCGGCGGCGATCCGGTGATCACCACCGACATCACCATCAGCGTCGACTACATCGACAAGATGGTCGCCGACTCGATCGCGGCGGTCGAGCGCGGCTTCGAGTCGCTGAAGATCAAGGTCGGCAAGGACATTGGCGTAGACATCGAACGGGTCAAGGCGATCTATGCCGCGGTCGAGAACCGCGCCCTGCTGCGCCTGGATGCCAACCAGGGCTGGACCGCGAAACAGGCGGTGTACGCGCTGCAGACACTGGAAGACGCCGGCGTGCGAATGGAACTGGTCGAGCAGCCGGTCAAGGCGCATGACCTGGAAGGCATGCGCTACGTCACCGAACGCGTGCACACGCCGATCATGGCCGACGAGAGCGTGTTCGGGCCGATGGAGGTGATCGAGCTGATCCGCATGCGCGCGGCCGACATCATCAACATCAAGCTGATGAAGACCGGCGGCATTTCCAACGCAGTACGCATTGCCGACATCGCCGGCATGTACGGAATCGAATGCATGATCGGCTGCATGCTGGAGAGCAGCATCAGCGTCGCCGCGGCCGTGCACCTGGCTGTGGCCAAGGCTGACGTGATCACCAAGGTCGACCTTGATGGTCCGTCACTATGCCTCTTCAACCCGGTCGATGGCGGAGTGATCTTCAACGAATCCGAGATCACCGTGACCGATGCGCCGGGCCTGGGTATCCGCGAGATCCGCGGTCTCGAAGCGATCGCCGACTGAAAGGATTGCGGATCGACATGTCCCCGCTGATCAAGATCCGTTCCGAGCGCGACCAGATGTCGGCGATCGAGCGCCGCATCGCGGATTTCGTGCTCGAGAACGCGCAGTTGCTGCGCGACTATTCGTCGCAGCACCTGGCCAACGCGATCGGGATCAGCCAGTCCAGCGTGGTCAAGTTCTGCCAGAAGCTCGGTTTCAAGGGCTATCCGGACCTGAAGTATTCGATCAGCGAAGCGCTGGCACGCGCCGATAACGGCGACGGCCCGGTGACCGCCGAGGCCGCCGCAGCCGACCGCAGGAGCACGCTCGCCACAAGCCTGTGGCGACGCAAGTCCGAGGCGGAGGAAGCGACCCGGCTGATCAATCCACCCGACGCGATCGATGCGGTCGCCGAAGCCATCGGCCGCGCCGGCACGGTGTTCATCATCGGCCTGGGCGAGGACGACATCCACGCCCGCGCGTTCGCGCTGAAGCTGGCGCTGCTCGGCATCCTCACCGTGCACAACTTCGACACCGCGCACATGACCGCGAGCATGTCCGCTGCCGGCAAAGGCGACGTGCTGCTGGTGTTCTCCGAACACGGCAAGCAGCCGGCGCTGTGCCATATCTGCCGCTATTTCCGCGAGCAGCGCGGTCGCGTGATCACCGTCACCCGGCACACCTCCAATGCCTTGCGTGCACATGCCGACATCGCCCTGCTGGTGTCGGCGCACGATGAACGCCCGCATATCGAACCGCTGCTGTACCACTCGGCCCTGCAACACCTGCTCGACGGCGTGTTCGTGCTGCTATGCGAAGGCGATGAGGATCGCCATGCGCAACTGCGGGCCAACCTCGAACGCATCCAGCCGATGCTGGAACCGTGAATCCGATCTCTCACAATGGAAAGTCCATGTCTGCCTACCACACTGCCCCGCGCGTGCTCCGCTGGTTGCTGTCGACCGCGGCATTGCTCCTCCTCGCCAGCTGTGCGCATCGACCCACTGATGAGGCGCAAGCCATGCGCTGGCAGCACGCGCGGCAACTGGTGCTGGTCACCATCGCCGACTGGAATGCGGACCACGGCACGCTGCGCAGTTACAGTCGCTCCGACGGCGGGGAATGGCATTCGGCAGGTCCGGCAACTGCGGTGGTGATCGGCCGCGCAGGTTCTGCCTGGGGGATCGGTCTGCACGATCCGCGATCCGATGGCCCGGTCAAGCGCGAGGGCGACGGCCGCAGCCCGGCCGGCGTGTTTGCGATCGGCGAAGCCTTCGGCTACGCGCAGACCGCTGACACTGCCCTGCCCTACGCCGCAATGCAGGCGTCGGACTATTGCATCGATGTCAGCGGCTCGCCCCTGTACAACCGCATCGTCGATGCCGACGAGGTCGGCGCCGATGCGGTCGCAGGGTCGACCGAGCCGATGCGCCGCGACATCCACGCCGATGGCGACCAGCGCTATCGCCTCGGCTTCGTCATCGAACACAACCCGCAGGGCAAAGCGGCCGCCGGCAGTTGCATTTTCGCGCACCTGTGGAAGTCGCCGACAACCTCGACCGCCGGCTGCACCGCGATGGAACCGGCCGCGATGCAGGCGCTGCTGGCGTGGCTGGATCCGAAACGGCAGCCGGTCTTCGTACTGCTGCCTGACAACGAATACGTGCGCCTGCGTGCCGCCTGGCAACTGCCGGCGCTGGAGGCGCAGCCATGAGCGCCGCCTCGCGCGTCCTCACCGGACTGGGAGCCGGTGCCGTGATCCTTAGCCATCTGGCCGGGTGTCCCTGTCGCTGGATTGCCCCGGGCGGCGACGCTCGTGCGAAAATTGCGCGCTAAGGCCCCGTAGCTCAGCTGGATAGAGCGGTCCCCTCCTAAGGGACAGGTCGTGCGTTCGAATCGCGCCGGGGCCACCAGTCACAAACCACGTGTCCTTGCGCCAGAGCCCGGCCAACCATCGCCGGACTTTCCAATGTTTTCAGGAGCTTCAAGATGACCCACCCCGTCCTCACCGCGCTCGGCCTCGGCGACAACGAATCCGGCACTTACCTCGGCAACGGCGAATGGTCGAAGACCGCCGACGCCGGTGTGCTGGAGCCGGTCAACCCGACCGATGGCAGCGTGCTGGCACGGGTGCAAGCATCGTCGCAGGACGACTACGACAGCATCGTCGAGCGCGCGCAGGCCGCATTCAAGGTCTGGCGCACGACCCCGGCACCGCGTCGCGGCGAGGCGGTCCGCCTGTGCGCCGACGCACTGCGTACGCACAAGGACGCGCTCGGCTCATTGGTCGCGCTGGAGATGGGCAAGTCCAAGCCCGAGGGCGACGGCGAAGTGCAGGAGATGATCGACATCGGCGAGTTCTCGGTCGGCCTGTCGCGCCAGCTGTACGGCCTGACCATGCATTCCGAACGCCCTGGCCATCGCATGTACGAGCAGTGGCAGCCGCTGGGCATCGTCGGGATAATCTCGGCGTTCAATTTCCCGGTCGCGGTGTGGGCGTGGAATGCATTCGTCGCCGCGGTGTGCGGCGACATCTCGATCTGGAAGCCATCGCCGAAGACGCCGCTGTCGGCGATCGCGGCGCTGAAGATCTGCAACGAGGCGCTGCGCAAAGGCGGGTTCCCCGACATCTTCTTCCTGTTCAATGATGCCGGTAGCGACGTGGCGCAGGCGTTCGTCGACGACCGACGCATCGCGCTGATCAGTTTCACCGGCTCGACCAAGGTCGGACGCATGGTCGGCGAGCGCGTGGCGCAGCGCCTGGGCCGCAGCTTGCTCGAACTGGGCGGCAACAACGCAATCATCGTCGACGCGACCGCCGACCTGAAACTGGCGATCCCGGCGATCGTGTTCGGCGCGGTCGGTACCGCCGGCCAGCGCTGCACCAGCACGCGACGATTGTTCGTCCACGAGTCGATCTACGGCGACGTGCTGGCCAAGCTCGTCACCGCCTACGCGCAGGTTGGAAAGAAGATCGGCGACCCGACCGACCCGGCCAACCTGATGGGCCCGCTCAACAGCCGCGACGCGGTGCAGGGATTCCTCGATGCGGTCGCCAAGGCCCAGGCCGCCGGCGGCAAGCTCGAGAGCGGCGGCAAGGCGCTGGACGACCGCAAGGGCAACTTCGTGCTGCCGACGCTGATCACCGGCCTCAGCAACGACGCCGACGTGGTGCAGACCGAAACCTTTGCGCCGATCCTGTACGTGATGAAGTACAAGACGCTCGATCAGGCGATCGAACTGCAGAACGCGGTGCCGCAGGGGCTGAGCTCATCGATCTTCACCACCAACCTGAAGGCGGCCGAGGCCTTCCTCGCCGCCTCGGGTTCGGACTGCGGCATCGCCAACGTCAACATCGGCACCAGTGGCGCCGAGATCGGCGGTGCGTTCGGCGGCGAGAAGGAAACCGGCGGCGGCCGCGAATCCGGCTCGGACGCCTGGAAGGCCTACATGCGCCGCCAGACCAACACCATCAACTACTCCGACGCACTGCCGCTGGCGCAGGGCATCAAGTTCGACCTGTAGCCGGGTCGATGTACGGGCTCGCACGACCATTCCTGTTCGGCCTGGATCCCGAGCGCGCGCATGCGCTCGGGCTGGCGTCGCTGGAAGCCGCTTTCCGCAGCGGATTGAGTCCGCTGCTGGGGAGCAAACCGCAGCCGCTGCCGACCAAGGCGCTCGGGCTGGTGTTCCCCAATCCGGTCGGCCTGGCCGCCGGGCTCGACAAGAACGGCGCGCACATCGACGCATTGCTGGCGCTGGGCTTCGGCTTCGTCGAGGTCGGCACGGTCACGCCGCGTCCGCAAGCGGGCAACCCGAAGCCGCGCATGTTCCGCCTGCCGCAGCACCGCGCGATCATCAACCGGCTCGGCTTCAACAACGATGGCGTCGATGCGCTGGTGCGCAACGTCGAACGCGCGCGCCGCAGGCACGGCCTGCTCGGCATCAACATCGGCAGGAACAAGGACACGCCGAACGACTCGGCGCATGTCGATTATCTGTTTTGCCTGGAGCGCGTGTATCCGCTCGCCGACTACATCACGATCAACATCTCCTCGCCCAACACCGCCGGCCTGCGTGAGCTGCAGGAGGAACAGGCATTGCGGCGCCTGGTCAGCATCCTGCGCGAGGCGCAGGAGCGCCTGGCTGCGCAGCACGGCAAGCGGGTGCCAATGCTGGTCAAGGTCGCACCGGACCTGTCCGACGACGACATCGATGCCGCCGGCCGCGTGCTCGGCGATCTCGGCGTCGACGGCGTGATCGCCACCAACACCACGGTGTCGCGGATCGCAGTGCAGGATGATCGCCGCGCGCGCGAGACCGGGGGGCTTTCCGGCGCGCCGCTGATGGACAAGTCGACCGCAGTGTTGCGGATGCTGCGCACGCGATTGCCCGAAGCGATCCCGCTGATCGGCGTCGGCGGCATCCTGTCCGGTGCCGACGCGGCCAAGAAGATGGCGGCCGGCGCCTCGCTGGTGCAGTGCTACACCGGCCTGATCTATCGCGGCCCGGCGCTGATCGGCGAATGCGTCGAAGCGATGCGCCGGCGCAAGGAAGCACCGAGCCGGGGCAACCTGCCGCCGCATGAGTAGCGCCTATCGAATCGTCGAGAACGCGCGGCTCGATGCCCGCAACACCTTCGGCGTGGCGGCGCGCGCGCCGTTGCTGGTCGAGGTCACCGATGCTGCGGCACTGCCGGAACTGTTCGGCTACGCGATGCTGCGCGACGGCCCGGTGCTGGTGCTCGGCGGCGGCAGTAACCTGTTGTTCGCCGGTGATCCCGATGGCCCGGTGCTCGCGCTCGGCGCGCAGAAGATCGAAATCATCCAGGACGACGGCGGGCATGCCATCGTGCGCGCCGATGCCGGCGTCGAATGGCACGCGTTGGTGCTGTGGACGCTGGGACATGGCCTCGCCGGGCTGGAGAACCTCGCGCTGATTCCGGGCACCGTCGGCGCCGCGCCGATCCAGAACATCGGCGCCTACGGCGTGGAGGTACGCGAGCACATTCACATGGTCGGGGCGTTCGAGCGCGAAAGCGGCCAGCTGCAGCGGCTCGACCGCGGGGCCTGCGCCTTCGCCTATCGCGACAGCCTGTTCAAGCGCCAACCGGAGCGCTTCGTCGTGACCACGGTCGAGTTCACGCTGTCGCGCACGCCTGCGTTGCGGCTCGACTACGCCGGCCTCGGCGACGAGCTGGTGGCGATGGGCATCGATGCGCCGCGGCCGTCGCAGGTCGCCGAAGCGGTCTGCCGCATCCGCCGCCGCAAGCTGCCCGATCCCGCCGTGATCGGCAACGCCGGCAGCTTCTTCAAGAATCCGATCGTGCCGGTGGCGCAAGCCGACGCATTGAAGGCCGAACATCCCGCGCTGCCGACATTCCGTAGCGGCGACGACACCACCCGCAAACTGTCGGCAGCGTGGCTGATCGACGCCTGCGGCTGGAAGGGCCATCGCGACGGCGATGCCGGCGTCTCGGACCGGCACGCGCTGGTGCTGGTCAATCACGGCCACGGGACCGGTGCGCAGTTGCTGGAGCTGGCACGACGTATTGCCGAATCCGTGCATACCCGATTCGGCATTTCGCTGGAGCCGGAACCGCGCATCATCGGTGCGACATGGTGAGTGCCGAACCCTCGCGTTTCCTGCGCGCCGCCGGCTTGATGCTCGCCAGCACGATGTTCTTCGGCCTGATGGCAGTCACGATCCGGCTCGTATCGGCATCACTGCCCACCTTCGAGATCGCGTTCTTCCGCAACTTCTTCGGCCTGCTGGCGCTGTTGCCGCTGCTGTACCGAAGTGGCCCCGCGGTCCTGCGCACGCGGCAGCTGCCGCGCTACCTGTTGCGCAGCGCGATCGGTATCGGTTCGATGCTCGCGGGATTCTGGGCGATCGGCCATCTGCCACTATCGCAGGCGATCTCGCTGTCCTATTCGACGCCGCTGTTCGTGACCATCGCCGCAGTGATCTGGCTCGGCGAACGCGTCCGCAGGCGCCGCTGGGCCGCAGTAATCGTCGGCTTCATCGGCGTGCTGGTGATCGTGCGGCCGGGCAGCGACGCCTTCACCGCGGGCTCGCTGATCGCAGTGCTGGCCGCGCTGCTGAGCAGCGTGGTCGCGATCCAGATCAAGCAGCTGTCGCGGATCGATCCCCCGGACACCATCGTGTTCTACACCTACGTGTTCTGGGTGCCGATGTCGCTGGTTCCGGCACTGTTCGTGTGGCAATGGCCGCACGGCATCGCCTGGCTGTGGCTGGTCTGCATCGGGATATTCGGAACCGGTGGCCAGCTGTTCTGGACGCGGG
Organism: Luteimonas sp.; assembly: GCA_035543275.1. Taxonomy (GTDB): domain Bacteria; phylum Pseudomonadota; class Gammaproteobacteria; order Xanthomonadales; family Xanthomonadaceae; genus Cognatiluteimonas. Next base: position 25,098 of record DASZZT010000128.1, read on the forward strand.
CGCTGCGGCTGGGCGATGTCTCGGCGCTGACGCCGATCAGCTTCATGCAGCTGCCACTGGTCGCGGTGTTCGGCTACTTCCTGTTCGGCGAACAGATCAATCGCTGGACCGTGCTCGGCGCGGCGATCATCTTCGCCGCCAACGCCTACATCGCCCGTCGCGAAGTCCAACTTTCGCGCCGCGCGGCCACCAGTGCGCCGATCGAAGCGGCCAAGCCAGGCGAGTGATCATCCACAGTGCTCAGCTCGCGCCTTTTGGCGTCCGCTTCTGCCACGGCCGCAACGTGCCGTAGAACACCAGTCCGTAGACACCGATCGTCCAGACCAGGGCCGCCGCCCAGCCGGCGAGGATGTCGGACGGGTAATGCACGCCGAGATAGATTCGCGACAGGCCGACCAGCAGCACGAACAGCGTCGCCACGATCGTCACCGGCCAGCGCCAGCGCCAGCCCCAAGGGGAACGCGCATACCAGCACAACAGCACTGCCACGCAGGCCAGCGTCATCGAACCCATGGCATGGCCGCTGGGAAAGCTGAAGCTGGTTTCCGGCGCGATCGATTGCCACAGATTCGGCCGCGCGCGGGCGAAAGAATGTTTCACGGCCACATTGAGCAACGCCGAGCCGACCACGGCGATGCCGGCGAACAGGCCCTCCCGGAAGCGGCGCTTGAACGCCAGCGCCAGCACCAGCAATACATCGAAGGGCACCACGCCGTAGCCGTAGCCGATCGCCGAAATCAGCACGAATGCGCGATCGAAGCCTGCACCAGTCATCGCATGCACCATCTGCAGCACCGGCTTGTCGAACGGGAACACCTCGCCTTCGTGGAGGTCTTCGACCAGCGCCCCGAACCCCCACAGCGGCAGCAGCAGACCCACGAACACCAGCAGCAACCGCCAGTAATGCGCGCGCAGGAACGCCACGCCGAAGCGCGCTTCCTGCTTGACGGTTTGCGCGGCCTTAGCCGGCGTCTGCGGCGTGCCCAGTGTGTCCGGTGTGTCCGTATCTGCGTTCGACATAGTCATCGATGATCGCGACGAAATCGGACGCGATGTTATCGCCACGCAGGGTGACGGTCTTTTCACCATCGACGAACACCGGCGCTGCTGGCGTCTCGCCGGTGCCTGGCAGCGAGATGCCAATGTTCGCGTGGCGCGACTCGCCGGGCCCATTGACCACGCAGCCCATCACCGCCAGGGTCAGGTTTTCTGCACCCGGATGGCTGATCTTCCATTCCGGCATTTTCGCGCGCACGTGTTCCTGCACACGCTGGGCCAGCTCCTGGAAGAATTCCGAGGTGGTGCGGCCGCACCCTGGGCACGCCGTAACCATCGGCGTGAACGCGCGCAGGCCCATGGTCTGCAGCAGTTCCTGTGCGACCACCACTTCCTGCGTGCGTGGCGCGCCGGGTTCGGGCGTCAGCGAGATGCGAATGGTGTCGCCGATGCCTTCCTGCAGCAGCACCGCCAGCGCCACGGATGAGGCGACGATGCCCTTGCTGCCGATACCGGCTTCGGTCAGGCCCAGGTGCAGGGCGAAGTCCGAGCGCTGCGCCAGGTCACGGTAGACCGCGATCAGTTCCTGCACGCCGCTGACCTTGCACGACAGCACGATGCGGTCCGCGGGCAAGCCGAGTTCGACCGCACGCGCGGCGGAATCCAGCGCCGAGCGGATCAGCGCCTCGCGCAGCACGCGCGAGGCATCCCACGGCTCGGCGCGCAGGTGGTTCTCGTCCATCAGCCTGGTCGCTAGCGCCTGGTCGAGCGAGCCCCAGTTGGCGCCGATCCGCACCGGCTTGCCGTAGCGGATCGCGAACTCGATCAGCTGTGCGAACTGCGTGTCGCGCTTCTTGCCGAAGCCGACGTTGCCGGGATTGATCCGGTACTTCGCCAGCGCCTCTGCGCAGGCCGGTTCGTTCGCCAGCAGCTGGTGGCCGTTGTAATGAAAGTCGCCGATCACCGGCACCTCCACGCCCATCATCAGCAGCCGGTCGACGATCTTCGGCACCGCGCTCGCGGCTTCGGGTGTATTGACCGTCACCCGGACCATCTCCGAGCCGGCGCGCCACAACTCGGCGACCTGTTTCACGGTCGAGGCGACGTCGGCGGTATCGGTGTTGGTCATCGACTGCACCGCCACCGGCGCGTCGCCGCCGACCAGCACATTGCCGATCCGCACCTGTCGCGTCGCTCGTCGCGGCGCAGAGCCAAACATGCCGGCACACGGTGGTTGTTCTGGCATGCGATCGTCGGAGCTCATGCCGCATAGTTTAGTCTTCCGGCATGCATGACGAGGTTTCCCCGGTCACCGGTGAGGTCCTGAGCCCGAGCCAGCTCAACACGCTGGCACGCGACCTGCTGGAGGGCGCGTTTCCGCTGGTCTGGGTCGAGGGCGAGCTGGGCAACCTGTCGCGGCCGGCGTCCGGACACCTGTACTTCACCCTCAAGGACGCGCGCGCGCAGGTGCGCTGCGCGCTGTTCCGGCCCAAGAGCCAATGGCTGAAGTTCGCACCGCGCGACGGCCTGCGCGTGCTCGCGCGCGGGCGGCTGACGCTGTACGAGGCGCGCGGCGACTACCAGCTGGTGCTCGACCACATGGAGGAGGCCGGCGAAGGCGCGCTACGGCGGGCGTTCGAGGAACTGAAGGCGAAACTCACCGCCGAAGGCCTGTTCGACGCCGCGCGCAAGCGTCCCCTGCCCGCCTATGTGCGCCGGCTCGGCGTGGTCACGTCACCGAGCGGCGCGGCGGTGCGCGACGTGCTCAGCGTGCTGGCGCGGCGCTTCCCGCTGGTCGAAGTCGAGATCCTGCCGGTGCCGGTGCAGGGCGCAACCGCCGCAGCGCAGATCGTGACGATGCTGCGCCGCGCCGACGCCAGCGGCCGCTTCGACGCGCTGCTGCTGACCCGTGGCGGCGGCTCGCTGGAAGACCTGTGGGCGTTCAACGACGAACTGCTGGCGCGCACGATCGCCGCATCCAAGGTCCCGATCGTGTCCGCGATCGGCCACGAAACCGACTTCAGCCTCGCCGACTTCGCCGCCGACCTGCGCGCACCAACGCCCTCGGCCGCGGCCGAGCTGCTGGTGCCGCATGGCAACGACCTGCTGCGCAGCCTGCGCGCGCTCGATGCGCGGGTGCGCAGTCTGCAATCGCAATGGCTGCGCCAGGCGATGCAGCGCGCCGACCGCGCCGCACTACGGCTGCATGCGCTGCACCCGCAGGCACGGCTGCAGATGCTGCGGCAGCGGCAGCAGGAAGCCTTGCGTTAC
>DASZZT010000129.1:0-3802 GCA_035543275.1 Luteimonas sp.
CGCGCGGCGAGCTGTCGCGCCGGGACGGCTGAAAAGCCCGACAGCCGGATAACGAATCGCTGAGCCGCGGCTGAGACGCAACTAATGCGCGTCAGCGCACAGTGTCTGATGCGTCCCAACGGCCGGCTACCACCATGAAGATTCGCTGTGCGCTTGTTGCGGGCATCTGGATTTCGTTCGCCCCGTTCAGCGCCATGGCCGGCGGCGGTCCTTTCGGGATCGACCACCGCGTGACCTACGACAATTCCGGGGTCTGGAAGCGCAGCTACCAGAAGGACCTCGCGGCTGGCGCGGCATTGACCGTGATCGGCGGCGCGCTGTTCGCCAACAGCGACTCGCGTATGGGCCATACCTTCGATCAGTCGCTCGATGCAATGGTGCTGACCGCCGGCACCACCACCGCCATGAAGTACGTGTTCTCACGGGAGCGCCCGAGCCAGGATGCCAACCCGAATGACTTTTTCAAGGGCCACGGCTACCAGAGCTTCCCCAGCGGGGAAGTCGCTGAAATCAGCGCGGTGGTGACGCCGTTCATTGCCGAATACGGCCACGATCACCCCGCGGCCTATGCGCTGGCGCTGCTACCGGTCTACGACGCGATCGCCCGCGTCAAGGTCCAGGGCCATTGGCAAAGCGACGTGCTGGTCGGAGCAGCCGTCGGGATTGGCTGGGGCCTGTACGCACACCACCGCAAAACCCCGCTGATCATGGGCCTGTTGCCGGGCAACGGATTCATGGTCGGTTATTCCCGGGAGTTCTGACTCCCTTCCCCGGTCCGGTAACCCGGACGAAACCACGCTCCAAGGAGATTCAAATGAATATCCGAAACAACCTCGTCGCCGCCGCTGTGCTGTTTGCCAGCGCTGGCGTGGGCTTTGTGCACGCTGGCGAACCCAGCCAGGCCTCGCTCATGGCTCAGACGAAAATCACCCAAGCGGCGGCGGAAAAGATCGCGCTGGCCAAAGTGCCGTCGGGCATGGTCAAGAGCGCGGAACTGGAACAGGAACACGGCGCACTGGTGTGGTCGTTCGACATCGCCACACCCAAGTCCAGCAACATCCACGAGATCCTGGTGAACGCCAAGACCGGCAAGATCGTCCACACCGAGATCGAGACGCCCAAGGCCCAAGCCAAGGAAACCGCAGCGGACAAGCTCGAGAAGAAATCCAAGCCGTAGCCATGATGATGCGTCGCGGATGCCGCCGCCCTTACCAAGGTCGCGGCACCGCACCGTTACAACAAATCCTTCTGCACATCCGCGCGTTCCATCACCATCGTCGGCACCTCGATCTCGCCGCGCGATACCACGACCGCCGCAACCAGGTCGCCCGTGACGTTGAGCGTGGTCCGGCACATGTCGAGCAAGCGATCGACACCGAGGATCAGGCCGATGCCTTCCGGCGGCACCCCGACCATGCCGCAGATCAGCGCCACTACCGGCAACGAGCCGGCCGGCACGCCGGCGGTGCCGATGCCGCCGAGGATGCACACGAACATCACCGTCAGCTGCTGCGTCAGGCTGAGGTCGACGCCGAAGAACTGCGCCAGGAACAGCACGGTCACGCCCTCGAACAGCGCGGTGCCGTTCTGGTTGGCGGTGGCACCGACGGTCAGCACGAAGCGCGAGACCTTGCGCGGCAGGTGCAGTTGCTCGTCGGCGACCTTGAGCGCGGTCGGCAGGGTGGCGTTGCTCGATGCGGTCGAGAACGCCATCACCATCGCTTCCTGCACGCCCTTGAAGAACTTCAGCGGCGACCAGCCGCCGACGAACTTCAACGCCAGCGAATAGACCACGAACATGTGGATCGACAACGCCAGCACCACCACGCCAACGTAGGCGCCCAGGCGCACCAGCAGATCCCAGCCGAACAGCGCGGCGAGGTTGAACATGAAACAGAACACCGCGTATGGCGCCAGCCGGATGACCAGCCCGATCAGCGTCATCGACACCTCAAACAGGCCCTCGATCCCGCGCAACAGGGTTTCGGTGCCCTTGCTGCGGGTCAGCACCAGGCCGATGCCGAGCATCAGCGCGAAGAACATCACCCCGAGGATGGCGTTGTCGGCGGCGGCACCGATCACGTTGTCGGGCACGATCGACAGCAGCATGTCCATGCCCTTGGGCTGGGTCGCGCTGCCGCTGACGATCGCCTGCGCGCGTTCGGCGCCGGCGCTGAGCAGCTGTTGCGCGGTGGCCGGATCGACGCCGGCACCGGGCTTGAGCCAGTTGACCAGGACCAACCCGATCACGACCGCGATCCCGGAGACGATCACGGTGTAGGCCAGCGTCTTCCAGCCGATCCGGCCGAGCGAGCGGATGTCGCCCATCTCGGCCACCCCGACCACCAACGCCGAGAACAGCAGCGGGATCACCAGCATGAAGATCAGGCGCAGGAACAGCGTGCCGACCGGCTGCGTCACATAGGTGGTCAGCGTCTGCACCCACGGCGCTTCGGAACCGGCGCCGTAATATGCGGCCAGTCCCAGCAGCAGGCCGGCGACGAACCCGATCGCCATCTTCCAGTGCAGTGGCAGGCGTGCGCGCTGCGCTTTGGACGGCTGTGGTTCGCGCATGCATTTCCTCCAGTCGACCGCGGCGAGCTTACACCACCGCTACCCGTCGTTCGGCGAGGTGAAGCCGGTGTGCACACTACGACAACAGCCGCCGGGGTAGTTTTGACGAATTGCGGCCGTTGCGCGATTGCGCAACCCAAGCTCGTATCCGGCCAGGCCCGGGGCGCTGATAAGGGGGGATTGCTTGACCAACGACACCATTCGACGCAGCCGTGCCAGTGCCGTCAGCCAGCCGCCACCGGCGGCCGATCCGTTTCGTGACCTTCTGTCGGCGATGCAGGACGTCAACGCTGGCGACTTCTCGGTGCAATTGCCGCTGCACTGGGACGGCATCGCCGGCAAGCTGGCGCAGAGCTTCAACGAAATCGTGGTATCCAACCGCCGCCTCGCCAGCGAACTGGCGCGGGTTGGGCAGAAGGTCGGCCGCGAAGGCCAGACCCGGCAGCGGATCGCCCCAGCCAATCGCCAAGGCGCGTGGGCCGGGATGGAACTGTCGGTCAACGGTTTGATCGACGACCTGGTGCGTCCGGTCGAGACCATGACCGAGGCGATGGCCGGTGTCGCCAAGGGTGATCTCACCCGGACCGTGTCGCTGGAAGCCGACGGCCGTCCGTTGCAGGGCGAGTTCCTGCGCTCGGCCAACATCGTCAACCGCATGATCGAGCAGATGGGCGAGTTCTCGTCCGAGGTCACGCGCGTCGCGCTCGAGGTCGGCACCGCCGGCCTGCTCGGTGGACAGGCCAAGGTCAAGGGCGTGTCCGGCGTGTGGAAGGACCTGACCGACTCGGTCAACCAGATGGCGTCCAACCTCACCGCGCAGGTGCGCAACATCTCCGAGGTGACGATCGCGGTCGCCAACGGCGACCTCTCGCGCAAGATCACGGTCGACGTGCGTGGCGAAATCCTGCAGCTCAAGGAAGCCATCAACACGATGGTCGACCAGCTGCGCGGGTTCGCTTCGGAAGTCACCCGCGTGGCGCGCGAGGTCGGCACCGAGGGCAAGCTTGGCGGCCAGGCGATCGTGCCCGGCGTGGCCGGCACCTGGAAAGACCTGACCGACTCGGTCAATGCGATGGCGTCCAACCTGACCACGCAGGTGCGCAACATCGCCGAGGTCGCGACCTCGGTGGCCAAGGGCGACCTGTCGCGCAAGATCGCGGTCGATGCGCAGGGCGAGATCCTGCAGCTCAAGGACACCCTCAACACGATGGTCGACCAGCTCAACGGC